>JAHJTX010000051.1 GCA_018829545.1 Bacteroidota bacterium
GCAGCGGAGGCAAATCCTAAACCGCCCGCGGCGCCCGCTCCCGAAATTCCGCTAATTGATTTTTTGAATTTCTGTTCAACTACCTCGGAATATTTTTTCATGCTTTCGTCAAGCATTTTAACAACAGACTCATCCGCTCCCTTTTGCGGACCGTAAACATACGAAGCTCCATTTATTCCTAACAGCGGATTTGTAACATCAGTAACCGCAATAAAACCTATTTCTTTCAGTTCATTATAATTTTTGGGTAAATCGATTCTTTCAATTCTTGAAAGGTTTTTTGCGAATGGTTCAACTAGTTTTTCGTTAGCGTCATAAAATCTAAAGCCAAGTGCAGCAGCCATTCCAATTCCGCCGTCGTTTGTTGCGCTTCCGCCTAAGCCCAGAATTATTCGCCGGCTTCCCTTTTTAATAGCATCAACAATCAGTTCTCCTGTTCCAAATGATGTTGTTATCATTGCATTCAATTCACTTTGTTTTAGAAGCATTAATCCCGATGCTGCCGACATTTCGATTATTGCAGTTTTACCCGCATCAATTAAACCGTAGCGTGCATTTATCAATCTCATCAGAGGATCATGAACTTGAGCAGCAATATATTGCCCGTTCAATGCTTCAATTACTGCTTCAACCGTTCCTTCGCCTCCGTCCGCAATCGGCACAATTTCGATTTCAGCTTGATCACTTACAGAATGTATTCCTTCCTTAATTGCACGAGCTGCATTAAGCGAGCTTATACTTCCTTTGAAAGAATCGATTGCGATTAACACTTTTGCTTTCATATAATTATGTGATTAAGCAATAACTACTCAAAATGAACTCTTTTCTGCGGCATGATTATACTGAACTTTAAAACTTTTTGACCGATACCTGGACTTTCGATTAACTCAAGGTATAATCCCGAACCTACTCTCCTTCCGTATTCATTTTCCAAATCCCACCGAATCATAGATGATAGATCATTTTTTTTTCAATTCTCTTATTAGTGATCCGTGGAGTTGTATATTTCCCATCCTGATCTGAAGCTGCGCCTGTAAATGGAATTATTCCTTTTGCGGCTGAATCTCTCTCAACAATAATATTTGCACCGATAATAGGATTACCGGTTTCTGTATCAACGATTTTTCCAGATATTTGAACGCCGGAATTCTGCGCAAAATAAATATCCGCTAGTGCGACACACCAAAACAATATTGCTAATTTGTAAACCAATTTCATTGATTAAGAGAGATGACTCCCCCCCTTTGAGAATTCACGTTACTATGATCAATAATAAAAATTACGGATTACAAGTTATAATAAGTTTGGCAAAATTCAATCCAAAAATTGAGTAATAATCTAATTCCTCATATGCTGAGAAAAAATATTTACAGCCGATTCTTCAAAATAGAAATTAATACGACGCACAGTTTCCCATTGCCCATTCGAAAATGTTATTGCATCTTAATGTAATTTGTACTAAATATAGTTGCTACAACAAGTAAAAAAAATAAGGTAAACAGATGAAAAGAATTTTCTATTATTCTTACGTAGCTGTAACCCTGTTCAGTTCTATATTGTTTAGTCAAACAGCTATTGTAAGCGATTCAACAGCTAACGAGCGCGCTCCATTTCTTATTAGCCACAATGATTTTCTTTATGCAGCGATGGAATATGAAGAGGAAGGTACCGTTTCAATCCATATTCTGGTTTCGGATGATTTTGGAGAAAATTGGAAATTGGAGAAAGTATTAGCCATACCCGGCGATAGTTTACTAAACCCGTATTTATTTATCACCGTCAACAATTTCTATTTAGTGTGTCAGAGAAATAAAGACGGCAACAGCGATATTGCGCTCTATTATAACAATGCAAATCTATCCGGAGAAGGCAATTACGTTTTAATTGAATCCTCGGAAGACGTGTGTGTCCAGCCCGCGATGATTATTTCGAGAGGCATTTTGAGCATAGCATACTTCAATTTGACAAAAGAGCAGATCATAATTACCGAAAGCAATTCCCAAAATGAATTTATTTCAGCATACGAAAGTGACTTCGAAATTCCCGATGGAAAAGTTCAGATTGATGCGACTTCAGCCATAAGTGAACTGCCGATGTTTGTGTACAAGACGGAAATAGATGAACAAGACGAATTAGTGCTGCTAGAAAAAACAAGCCATCTTGGGTGGACACCCAGATATGTAACTTCGGGAAACAAGTCAAAAGAAAATCCTTCTATTGCGTCATTCGGTAGTGGATGGATTTTAGTTTATCAAGAGGGAACGCAATCGAAGTACGTTTACAAGAAAAGCGGAAAACCTATAATTACAGAAAATCTGCTTTCAAACAATTCTTCAATGCCGAAAGTTGGTGTATTCGATCTAGGAGACGGACTAATCATAAGCGTTTTTGAGAAAAAAGGGAAAGTTTACAAGAGAATAACGGGATTTGCTCATTTGCCCGAATGGAGAGACGAAGTCCAACTCTACAGTGAAAACATACAACCAAATGTAAATGATTTATTGAGTCTCAGTCCCGCTGGTAGATTGGCAGGAGTGTTATTTTCAAAACAAGAAGTTGATGGCAATTCAGATATTTATTTTGTTAAACTCAGCGAGTTCACAAATGTACTTGCCTCCCCTTCCGATCTAAAAGCAGTGACAATAAGCAATTATATAAAATTGGAATGGGATGATAAATCTACCGGTGAAGACAGTTTTTATGTCTATCGGAAAGATGGAAATATCGGAACATGGAAACACATTACTTCATTGAATGAAAATGCGACATCTTTTACTGATACGACTGTGGAACAGAATACAAATTATTGTTACAAAATTAGAGCTTTATCTTCAAATGCTGTTTCTGCATTTTCCAATACTGCGTGCGCTCAAACGCCAAATATCGATGGAAGAAATAAAATTGAATACAGCTTTAACGTTCTTTTAATAAACACAAAGCTTGGCGATTTACGATTTAATATTGTTGACGGTTCACTTTTCGAAATGGAGTCGTACACAATCGGCACGTTCGATTTTCCCGGTGTGTTCAATTCAATAAAACTGCCGTTTTTAGCTATTGAAAACAGCGTGCTATATTTCGGAGATATTGCTAATGAGGATATTTTTGTAGAGATGGCGCTTGTTTTTGATTTCGGAACGGGAATGCCGCCGATTCGATTTAACCACAATTTATTTATTGAATTTTGGGTCCACGTTTACAAGTTACCAAATTTTGAGCCCGTGATTGGAGATTACCCTTTTAATGAAGGACAGTTTTTTACTTACTCATTAATCAAGGATCAGGATTTTCGAGTGCTGTTGAATAGACTACAAATGAGTGCGGATGATCTAGGATTTGCCTACATAAGAAATCTTGGAATAGACAGCATTGGTATAGAAACAATTAATCTCCCAGATACTCTAAAATTTGTAGCCAGTCATTTTTCCAAATTCGGCGGCGGTAAAGGCTCCATAACAAGTACTACCGGAGTGGAGGATGAAAGTAATTCCCCGCAGGATTTTAGATTAATGCAAAATTATCCAAACCCATTTAATCCGGTAACTGTGATATCTTATGAATTGAAGGGGACAGCTTTTGTAAACTTGACAGTGTATGATCTAATGGGAAAGGAAGTAATAACTTTAGTGAATGAAAAGCAAACAGGGATAAGTTATCAGGTTGTATGGAATGGAAGAAACAAATATGGAAAGGAGGCGAGTTCAGGGGTTTATTTCTACCGGCTGAAAACAGACGCTTTTAGCCAAACTAGAAAAATGATTTTAATTCGTTGAAAATTTAATTAAAAGGAGAACTGAGATGAAAAAATTATCGCTAACAAGTTACCTATTCTGTTTTTTCAAAATTGTCACGAGTAATGCGCAAGAATGGATCAACATCAATCCGACTTCGGCCCCTGTCAGATTGGCGGGACGGCTGACCGCTGACTGCTGATTCGAAAAACCCCCTCTCGCTGGTTGTATTTCGTCTATTAAATTACTCATTGCAGCCTCACTACTAACTATCAATAATCAAAAATTCGCTTTTAGTTTTAAAAAATGGACTAGTTTAAAATGACCTTTTCTAGGTATTGACTTCCTCGCCGTCTTGTCTTACATTCCTACAGAAATAATAGAGAAATTAAAATGAAAAATTTATTGTTACTACTTTATTTAATTTCTGTCTCACTTACTGAACAACAAACCGGCATAGAAAAAATAATTTTTGCTTCAGATCGTGATAGTGCATTATACCCCAATCTAAGTTTGTACGTTATGGATACAGATGGGTCTAATGCTAATCAATTAGTTGATTCCCTAATTGGATACATGCCGCGTGTTTCAAAAGACGGAAAGAGCATAGCATATATTTGAAGATATAGTGATGAATATTTAGGACCACCTCAAATTCGAGTGATGGATTTTGATGGTGTTAATTCCGCCTGAAAAGAGACCAAAATTCCGCCCAAAATTGACCAGTGAAAGTTAATTATTATTCTGTAAATATTTCAATCGAAAACTTTTTCCTGTAATAAAAAACGGATAACTGTGATGAAGTAGTCGATCTAAAATAGCCGAAGCCACTACATCATCGTTAAAGATTTCACCCCACTGCTCAAACGGTTTGTTTGAGGTAATAATTGTCGAAGACTTTTCATATCTTTTTGAGATTAACTGAAAGAAGAGTCTCGAAGTCTGTTTGGTAAGAGAAAGATATCCCAGTTCATCAATAACCAGAAGATCAACTCTTGACAGCGAGTCCAGCGTTTTATTTAGTTGGTTGGATACTTCGCTTGAGGCAAGAAGTTCAGTTAATTTCTCTGCGGTAAAGAAAAGAACTCTCTTGCGGGCTTGAGCAGCTTTAACGCCAAGAGCAATGGCAAGGTGAGTCTTTCCAACACCGGGAGCGCCAACAAACAAAAGATTCTTTGCTTCGGCAATAAACTGTAGTGATGCAAGCTCTCTTATCAGTTTTTCATTTATCTTCGGCTGATAAGTAAAATCAAATTCCTCCAATGTTTTTATCTGCGGAAAACCTGCTATCTGCATCTTGCGGTTGATTGACCTCTCGATTTTTGTTAGTATTTGATTTTCTAGCAAACGGTGAAGATAATCTTGATAAGAGAGTTTTGTTCTGGCTGCGTTTTCGGCTTCGTGATTATAAACCTCTCTGATTCTGTGTAATGCAAGCATCTTTAAATAGTCCTCTATTTGATTAGATACTTCGGTGCCATGTTTTGTTTTCTGTTCCATTTTTTACTTTCTTCCTTTATTTTTGTTTAGTGATAATGAGTAAAGTTTTCCCCCAACAAAAAACAGAAGAAAGGAAAGAGCTAAATCCATTACAAAAATCGTTTTGATTGTTTGTAGGTTTTCTCTTCCTTTTTTCTGAATATTAAATTTAGTTTTCATATACCCGATACTCGCTTAAATCTCTTGTAACCGGTTCGCTTGTTGCAATCCGAATAATTGGTTCTTTTATCTTAAAGATATGTTTGTGATTCTTTTCCAAATAGCCGCTTATAAAGTTTGCGCTGAAAACATTATACTTTAGGCAGCAATTGATTGCTTCGTAGAAATCTTCCTTCTTATACATTTTTGAGATTTCTAATATTCTGCACAAATGATAGTTGGGATTGATTCTCTTTTGTGCTTTTAGCTTTTCAAGAAAAATATCGGTCGATGGAAATTGTTCGATGAACTCGGCGCGTAAACGTTCAAAATTAGGCGTTTGATTACGGTTGCCCCGATAATGTTCTTCCTTTATTATTACAATGCCTTTCTTTAGTGAAACCGGATGTTCTGCTATCTTCTTATTGGCTTGTGAATAAACTTGCAGCAGATGCCCTTTAGATATCCTTATCCACACTTGTTTTGAAGCAAAAAGATAAGGAACAGAATACCTTGAGCCGTTATAGCTAATAAGACAATCACTCGATACCTTGCGGACTTCTTCCTTGACTCCGATGTATCTGTTCGTAGGAAGCTGAATCAAGTGAGGTTGTTCTAACAAAAACATTTCGTTTGGAACTGCCTTAGTAGTTGAATGAAGTCTTTGGTTTACATGTTTCTGAAAGTCTTTTAATCTATATTGAAGATCAAGGAAATCAGTAAACTCCCCACCGGCAATAAAATGAGTTTCAAGATATTGGAATGGTTTTTCTATTTTCCCTTTGCTCCATGGACGAGATGGTAAACTTCGCGAAGGAGAAAAACTATAATGCGAAGCAAAGTTAAGGTAATACTTATTGTACTGAAGATTATCTCTTGATGCATTATCAACAAATACTTTTGCATTATCTGTCTGTATTCTGCTTGCAACTCCGCCGGATTCAATAATTGAGTTCTCAAGGGCTTCGAACACACTTGCCTGGTTTTGACTTAGTGAGACTTCAAATACTTGGTACCTGCTGAACGAGTTGATATACGAATAGGCTATTATTTGAATTACCTTACCGTCAATTAATACTGTGTATGGAGACCAATCAAATTGAGCTTGTTCTCCGGCTGAGGTTTCGTAGGGCTTAAAATGCTTTTGATGTAAATCTAATTTGAGATTTCTTAAAAAATTATAAAATGCAGTTTTACCTCCTTTATATCCTTTTGAGATAAGTTCATTTAGTATTCTTGAACCGCGATACCTTTTTATATTTACCATCTCAAAGATTACCTCGGCAAACGGCTCAAGATGAAGCTTAGGTTTTTCAACCCTCTGATACTTTGGCGCTTCTTCTTTGGCTAGCGCTGCTTTAATCGTGTTATGACTTGCGTGCAGTAATTGTCCGATTTCACGAAGTGACATATCCGGGTTTTTTGCTTTAAGATTTTTTATGGTTACAAAATCTTCCTTACTGACCACTTTTTTTTCTCCTCTTTTTCTCAACAATAAATGTTTTTACTGTCCAAATAAAGAGGAATATTTATTGCTTCTCAAGTGGTCAATTTTCAGGCGGAAAAGTGGTCAGTTTTCAAGTGGAAAAAACA
>JAHJTX010000052.1 GCA_018829545.1 Bacteroidota bacterium
AATACCTGCTTACGGTGACAATTTTTCTTGGTACGATGGAATAATTTATTCAATTATGATAGACCGATTTAACGACGGCGACAAATCCATTAACTTTGGAGTATCGCATGATTCGCTGAGTTCAAAAGCAAATTATATGGGCGGCGATTTGCAAGGAGTAATTGATAAGCTGGAAGACGGCTACTTTGATTCGCTTGGTATAAATACAATTTGGATATCGCCGGTTATGGATAATCCGAACACTGCTTTTAAGGAATACCCGGCGCCTCACAGATATTATTCCGGTTATCATGGTTATTGGCCCATTCATCCGGAAAGAGTTGAGGAGAATTTCGGAAATCTCGAAACACTAAAAAAGCTTGTTAACACTGCTCAAGAGCGCGGTATTAAAATTTTATTGGATTTTGTTTCCAATCATGTTCATCAAGAGCACCCGTATTTTCATAACAACCGCGAATGGTTCGGCAAACTGGAACTTCCGGACGGCAGATTAAACCTCCGCTTTTGGGATGAATACAGATTAACCACTTGGTTCGAACCTTACCTTCCTTCTTTCGATTATGAAGGCTCTCTTGAAGCTGTTGAAACCATGACTAACAATGCAGTTTGGTGGTTAAAACAAACCGGAGCGGACGGCTACCGTCACGATGCGGTTAAGCACGTTCCTAATTTGTTCTGGCGTTCTTTAACTGCCAAGTTGAAGCAGGAAGTGGAAATTCCAATGAATAAAAAGCTCTATCAAATCGGCGAAACTTTTGGCAGTTACGATTTGATTAGCTCCTATGTGAATAATGGACAGTTAAATTCGCAATTCAATTTTAATCTTTATGATGTCGCTCTTCCAACGTTTATCAATCCCAAAGCCTCATTTAGTGGTCTGAGTAAAGAGATGCAAAAAACTTTTTCTGTTTACGGTGGTATTCATCTGATGGGAAATGTAATGGACAGTCACGATAAAAACAGATTCATGGCTTTTGCCGATGACGATCTTAATGTGTCTCAATGGAGCGCAATTGACGAAGGTTGGAATAATCCTCCGCTTGTGGATAACCATGAGAATTACAAAAAACTGATTCTGTACATGGCTTACATGAATACCATTCCCGGTCTGCCTGTAATTTATTACGGAAGTGAATTCGGAATGACGGGCGCTTCCGACCCCGATAACAGAAGAATGATGCGATTTGGAAATGATTTAACTTCGGACGAAACAGCAACGTTAAATTCAGTGAGGGAAATTATTACTCTTCGTAAAAATCACTCTGCATTGCGATACGGAGATTTTTTCACCCTAACGGCGGATGAGAATATTTTTGCTTATCTACGTTCTGATTTTAACGAGAAATTATTAATCGTAATTAACAAAAGTGATGCGGCACAGCAATTAGAATTGATTTTACCGGAAGTTATTGACTCGAAAACTGCTGTTTCACTAAGGGAAATGTCGGTTATCAGTTTAAATTCAGATGTCAAATTGAATTGTCCTCCAATGAGCTGGAATATTTATAAAATTGACTAATTGAATTCTTGCTTTATAATTTATTATATTGCTAACAACTTATTGGCTATAATCAGATTCAAGATATTTTTCAGATTCCTCCAGTGCAGAAAATTCTTAAAAAGCTTGAATGTCTTTTCTATGCCGGTATAATAAATAATAATTTTGTACGTAAATGAGGGTCTATCATTTATGGAATTTAAGCGAAAATCTCCTTTTTTTGTGCTTTTTCTTTTTATTGTTGTTGGACTGTTCATTTATTGGGCGGTAGACCTTTATTACCAATCCCACAGTCTTCACGAAAATTTGAAAAAGTACGAGAGCTTAACGGACAAGCTTTCTCGGCTCATCATCCCATTGGAAGGGCTGCCCGCAGAAGTTGGGCTGTTTAGTATTGAAAAAAATGCGGAGGCGGCAAACGCGCGATGGCGTTCAAAATTGGTTAGTCTCCGTGCTATTCTCAATTCAATGGATAGCATTATTGTGGATAAGAAACAGCCCGATTCTCTCTTCGGAACAGAATCGCCAACAGTATATCTACAACCTTATCTTAAAATTGAATTTATTGATTCAACTTTTACCAATAGTCTAAAAAGCATTGATCAATCCATCCTGCGAATGAACGAACATTTTCAGGGAATTATAAAATCACAATATTTTAATAGAACTACCGAACAGCAGAATAATTTGCGTAAGGACTATCTTCTCGCGGTCGATCAGATTGCGAATGCCGAAAACCATCTTAATCAAAAACAAAAGATATTGAATGAAGAGCAGCATGGATTGTGGAATAATGTCCGTTATGTGTTTGCCGGAGCAATTTTATTCGGATTTTTCTTTTTTATTTCTGCATATAAAAGCCGAAAAAAAATTAATAGCATTATTAAATCTGCCGAATCTGTTTCGGCAATAACAGACGTTGATCAGATAGTAAAGGAAAAAATTAACGATGTAAACGCTGTGATGGAATTCACCGTCGATAAGAAAGGAAATATTTATTCATCGAATAAGCACGGTCTCAAAAAACTGGGCGTTGATGAAAGTAAGTTAAAGACTTTTAACTACTTCAAACTTTATCATGAAGAGGATAGAAAAAAGATAGAAGACTTAATTGAAAAATGTATTGATAATTTTGGGAAAGTTTTCTCTTGGCAATTAAGGAAAGTAGACAATAATAAAAAAGAAATTTGGGTTAAGGAAACAGGACGCTCTTTCCGCGATGTGTATAGGCGCACGGTTGTAAAAATTGAGAGCACGGATATAACCGAAGAAAAAAAATTAGAAGAGCAAATCGAGCTGCAGCAGCAAATTCTAAGTAAAGTCGCGTCTGTGATTCTTGTCTCTGACTCCGAAGCTCAGATTAGATATGTGAGTCCTTCTGTTAAAGATATACTTGGTTACGAAACATCCGAACTTCTGGGAAATGGCTGGTGGGAAAATCCATGGTACGATTTGAAGGATGCGGAAAAAGAAAAGGAAATTGCAAAAGAGCGCGCGCTTGGTCTTACTCCTATCAACTCAAAACCATACGAGAGATTTGTGAAGAAAAAGGACAGTTCGCCGAGCTGGGTTTTGTGGCAGGAAGCAAAAGGCATTAGTAACATGCTTATTTCGGTGGGAACTGATATCACCGATTCAAAAGAAAAAGAGAAAGCTCTTATAGATTCTGAAAACAGGTACCGCCTTTTGTTCGATAGCCTTGGCGATTCAATTTTTATTTATGATAATTCGGGGGAAATTTCCGAAATCAACAAAGCGGCTTATCAATTGCTCGGCTATACAAGAGACGAACTTCTAAAGATGGATATAAGTGATATTCAGTCTACTCAACTCCACATGGATTTGAAGGCGAACGAACCTTCTCTTCGTTCGGGAAAGCAAATTTTGAATGAAGGAAAGATTAAAGAAAAATCAGGAAATATGATTGATGTGGAATTAAGCAGCCGTATGATGAGAATGGACGGCAAGCAAGTTGTGCTCAGTATTGTGCGTGATATAACTAAACGTAAGCTGGATGAACAGCAGATTAGAATGCTTTCTCACGCTATTGAACAGAGCCCCGCTTCTGTGATTATTACAGAGCCTGACGGAACAACGATTTATGTAAACCCAAAATTTCTTGAAGTTACGGGATATGAATTTGAAGAAATTATTGGGAAAAATCCGAGTATATTAAAATCAGGAAAATCACCTCAGCAGAAGTATAAGGACTTATGGGATACAATCACCAGCGGGAATCTGTGGCGCGGTGAGTTTTTAAATAAGAAAAAGAATGGTGATTTTTATTGGGAAATGGCATCCATTTCTCCCATAAAAAACAATGAAGGCAAAATCACAAATTATATCGCCATTAAAGAAGATATAACCGAAAGAAAAAATTGGGAAGTTCAATTAAGGCAGGCAAAAGATAAAGCCGAAGAAATGAACAGATTAAAATCTATTTTCCTTTATAATATGAGTCACGAGTTCCGTACGCCAATGATCGGTATTATCGGTTACGCGGATATATTGAAAGATGAAATTGAGGAATTGGAGCTACGGGACATCGCTACTAATATTTCATTGAGCGGGAAAAGACTTACCGACACATTAAATCTTGTTCTTGATTTAACCAAAATTGAATCCGGCGAGTTGGAAGTTTCTAGCGAGCAAATTAATTTAATTGAAATTATTAATGAAATTTCCACATCGCTCGAAAAAGCAGCGGCTGAAAAAAATATTTCATTTAATCTGAAAGACCTTCCGGAAAGCGCTCAGGCAATTGTTGACAAGAGATTATTCGAAGACGCGTTTTACCACGTACTTCAAAATGGAATTAAATTTACAAAAGAAGGCGGAGTTGAAGTTTTATTAACCAAGGAAATAATTCGAGACAATAATTATATTCTCCTTAAAGTCCGCGATACCGGAATTGGAATTGAGCCGGAATTTATGGATTTAATTTTTGAACCTTTCCGCCAAGTAAGCGAAGGAAATGACCGTGCATTCGAAGGCGCCGGGCTTGGATTAACAATCGTAAAGAAATTTATTGAAGCTATGAAAGGTAAGATTGTAATTAAAAGCACGCCGGGTAAAGGAACTTTAGTTACAATGATTTTGCCTGCTGCGTAATGAGGCTGTAATTAGCTGGAATTGGATATGAATCTGAGATCGATACAGTACAAATATGGTTTATTTGCGAGTTTAGCCGCAGTTTTAATTTTTGTATTGTTGAACATACTGGAAAGCGGTACGAACCTAAACTCAAAAATTATCGGTGTCGCCCTCCTGGCAAGTTCTATTATTTTATGGATAATTCCTGTCTTTCAGCTTAAAAAATTTGGAAATGTGGAAAAAGGCGCTCCCTACTTCAATACAAACAATGTAGTTGAAAAAGGTATTTATAAATGTTTGCGTCATCCACAATATTTGGCTTATATGCTTTTAGTTCTGGGATTTTCCTTTGTGTCTCAGCATATTGTTATAATTGTCTTGTCAGTAATTTCAATATTTCTTTTTTATCTTCACTCAATCGACGAAGAGAAATTTTTAGTCCATAAATTCGGCAGTGAATACGAGCAGTACTGTTCAAAAGTTCCTAGGTTTAATATTATTAAAGGAGTATTAAATTTGTTTTTGACTAAGCATCAACAATAATTTATTCGGCAAAACCCATGCTAAAAATTCGGAAAGAAGAAAAAGGCGACGAATCGCAAATCCGCATAGTAAATGAACTGGCTTTTGGTCAAATAGATGAAGCCGATTTAGTTGATCTACTTAGAATAAATTGCAATGAAAGTATTTCACTTGTTGCGGAGTTTGATAATAAAATTGTTGGGCATATTCTATTTACTCCAGCGCTAATCGAAGCCAAAGATAAACAGTTAAACGGAATGGGTTTAGCTCCCATGGCTGTTCTGCCGGAACATCAAAGCAAAGGTATTGGCTCAGAATTAGTTAAATCCGGGCTGGAACTTATAATGAAAGGCAGTTGCCAATTTATTATTGTTCTTGGTCACCCCAAATATTATCCGAGGTTTGGATTCGTAAAAGCGTCCGAATGCAATATCAAATCAGATTTTCATGGAATTCCTGATGAAGCATTTATGATTCTTGTTCTCGATGAAAAATCCTTCGCGGGAATTTCGGGAACCGCTAAATACCGCAAAGAGTTTTCCTCTGCGGTCTGATTAATTGTCAACAATTACTTCGGTTCAAATAAGGCGCAAACTGCTCCTGCAGTATCTTCAATTACACAGTATTTACCCATGCCCGAATAATCTTTTGGGGCTGTTAATATTTTGCCTCCGTGTTTTTCGCATTGAATAATGCTTTCATTTATATCGGCTACGTTTATATAGATCAGCCACTTTGCCGGCAGACCTGCATTCGTTCCTTTTGCATGACATACTCCGGAAACAGGAATATTTGTGTCGGGAGTTATCATCGTATAATCGCTATAATCACCCATCGAAATGGGCGAAGTTTTCCATCCAATAATTTTTGAGTAAAAGTCTCTAACTTCATCTGCGTTTTCAACGGTTAGATCAATCCAGCCAATTGTTCCTACGCTTGGTTTTGTATTTTCACTCATAATTACCTTTCATTGTTTAATCAAATAAATTTCGTTTTGAGGTTCCGAAAGGAACTCACAACCGTCCTTTGTAACCACAACAATTTCTTCCATTGTTGCAATCCCGTAGCCTTCAATCGTCAAGCGCGGCTCTATAGTAAACACATTGCTTTCTTCTATTTTGATGAATGGAAGATTTCCATAACGCTCCCACCGAGGCGCCATTAAAGCTCCGCCATCATGAGCAGCTTTACCTACTTGATGCCCAAGTCCATGCGGATATTCTTCGTACCCATTTTCAACAATGTGGTTTCTTGCGATGTCGTCAATTTCGCACCCCTGCTTGCCGGCTTTTAATTCCGCTGCCGCCATTTGAATGGAATCTCTTATTACATTAAATCCCTTCAAAACTTCCTCGGGCGCGTTGTTTTCACCTTCTCGAAGAACGTACCAGGTGCGCTGCAAATCTGAGCAGTAACCGTTATACTTAATTCCAAAATCCATATTGATTACATGACCACGTTCTATTTTCTTATCTGTTGGACCTGAATGCGCGCCGGCTGTATCCGGACCGGTAAATACTGCGGGGCAATGCTCTTCGTCCCATGCAAGTTCAAATCCTCTTTCCTTAACTTTGCTAATTACAAATTGGGCAATTTCTTTTTCTGTTTTCCCGGGTTGAATAAATCCGGTCACCTCATCAAAGATTATGAGCGTCTCTTTAATTGCGCTTTTAATATTGTCAATTTCCGAAGTTGATTTCCTTCCGCGTAATGCTGAGACAATCTCTTCCGAAGAAACTAGTTTCTCAAGATACGGAGTGTCTTTTAATATGTTAGTTAGCTCCAAATACATTCCATAAGTTAATCCATCCGCCAAAGATGAATTACGCGAATAATTAATTGCAATTTTCTCCGGTTTATATTCATCCAGCACTTTTATTAAATCCTCTTTAACAGATTTTAAATACGGTTTGATTGTTTTGAAAGTGCCCACTGTTTTCATATTAGCTTCTTCGAGTGAGCCGATTACAGCAATGGTTTCGCCGGTGTTTGTTAAAATAAAAGCGGAGTGCCAAGTTGCCCCGGTTCCAACAATCATGTCGAGCATTGGGTCTTTTATATTTCCGGTTTCGCGAACAAAGGTTAACCACATATCGATATTTTTTTCTCTTAAAATTGCTGCTGCTTGATTTTGTTTTTCGATTATCATTGGATTGGTCATTATCATTCCTTTTTAATAGCTAAAATTTATTTCCATTTCACGCAAAAACGCAAAGCTGAAACATTTCTTTAATCGCAATATACTTTTGCTATTGTTTGCTTTCAAATATTTCTTTGATAATATTCGCTGT
>JAHJTX010000053.1 GCA_018829545.1 Bacteroidota bacterium
AAGCAAGCACATCGTTCAAACTGTCTACTGACGCCGCTTTTAACGCCGGGCTGCCAAAGTCTAAGCCTACTTTGAATTGATATCTGCTCAAAACAATTTTAATAATAATCGAAATTCCCAACACAACATATACAAGAGTTGAAATATCTGTGGCTTGCGGTTCAATAATTCTTTTTACGGATTCCTCAATTATTTTAATTCCAACTACGAACGCAAACACCGCCACAATAAACGCCGCTATTGGCTGCGCTGCATTATGCCCGAATTGATGATCGTGATCGGGTTGCATGCTGGAAATACGAACGGAGTACTTTATTGCAAGCGAGGAGATAATATCCGTAAGAGAGTTTACCGCTTCAGAAATTACGGCAATGGAATTACTTAAAACACCTATTGCCGCTTTGATTGCAAACAAAAAGATGTTAACGCCAAGCCCAATGTTTGTTGCTGTATTTAATTCCTTCTTCATAACATTTTACTTCGTGACGAGGAATCCACTAGTTCATAAAAAAGAAAACCCGACTTCACGATTAACTTTTTTACGTGAGCCGGGTTTAAATTAATAAAAATTCTCTAAGATTTTTCTTCCCAAACTTGAGCTAGAGTTACAATCATTTTAACCGCTTCCTTCATATCCTGAACTGAAATGAATTCGGTATTAGCGTGGAAGTTATGTCCGCCTGCAAAAAGGTTTGGAGTAGGCAGCCCCATAAAACTTAATCTCGAGCCGTCCGTTCCACCGCGGATAGCGGATTGAATTGGTTTTATTTTTAATCTGTTCAGCGCCTCAACAGCATATTCTTCTACTTGCGTGTGCTGGTTCAGTACATTTTTCATGTTTCTATACTGCTCGGTAACTGTAAATTCCAAAACCGCGCCTGGGAATTGTGCAACTGCATTTTCGGCTAGCTCTTTTAAGAATGCTTCGTATTCTTTTAATTTATCGTCAATAAAATCTCGAATGATAAACTTCATTGTTGTTAATTCTTCGTTTCCGTTTATTGAGACGCAGTGAACGTAACCTTCTCTTCCGTCTGTGGTTTCGGGAGAAAGTTTTTCTTTTGGAAGCGACTCCAACAATCTTGCTGCCACTTTTTGTGAATTAACCATTTTCCCTTTTGCATAACCGGGATGCACATTTATTCCTTTAATTTTGATGTTGACAGCATCTGCGCTGAAAGTTTCTGTTTCAACTTCGCCGCGCGTGGAGCCATCGATTGTGTAGGCATATTTAGCTCCGAATTTTTGCACGTCAAATTTTTCTGTGCCGCGACCAACTTCTTCATCAGGCGTAAAACATATTTTAATAGTTCCGTGCTTTAATTCCGGATTAGAAACTAAATAATTTACCGCATCCATTATTTCTGCAATACCTGCTTTATCATCCGCGCCCAGCAATGTTGTTCCGTCTGTAGTTATGATATCAAATCCAATCATGTCTTTCAGCGGCGGATTTTTTTCGGGATCAATGATTTTGGTTGGATCTTTTGGAAGAGTGATTTTGCCGCCTTGATAATTTTTGTGAATTACCGGATTAACATCTTTTCCAGAAACTGCGGGGGAAGTATCAACGTGAGCAATAAATCCAATAACCTCAACATCTTTGTCTGTATTAGATTCAAGCGTTGCAATAACATAACCGTTTTCATCCACGTAGGCGTCGGCTAACCCTATTTGCTGCAGTTCGTTAACAAGCTCTTTCGATAATTCTAATTGTTTTGGATCGCTTGGGAACGTAGCTGAATCCTCATTAGACTGAGTGTCATATTTTACATATTTTAAAAATCTGTCAACACAGGTAAATTGATAATTAACATCGAACATATTTGCCTCTAATTAGTCTTGAATGGCGTTATTTTATGTGTGCATAATATCTAAAATGAGCGCTAATTTCAATATAAAGATGTCCTATTTTTGCCTATCAATCGTTATATTGAATTTCAAATAACAATAATTTTGCCAATAATAAAAGGACTGCTGTAAACAAGCAGCTATTTTGTAAAACGGAAATGAGAATGAACACTGTTGAACTAATCAGAAAAAAAAGAGACAAGAAAAAATATTCGGAAGAGGAACTTGGATTTTTAATTAAAAATTATACTGCCGGGAAAATTCCCGATTATCAAATTTCTTCCTTTTTGATGGCTGCGTATTTGAACGGAATGGATAAGGATGAAACCGCGTACTTGACAAAGGCAATGCTGTACAGCGGAATTGTAATTGATCTTTCGAACATCAAAGGACCAAAAGTTGACAAGCATTCAACCGGCGGCGTAGGAGATAAAACTTCTTTAATTATCGCGCCAATTGTTGCCGCAGCCGGAGTTAACGTCCCAATGATTTCAGGAAGAGGACTCGGTCATTCGGGAGGAACATTAGATAAGCTCGAATCAATTCCTGGCTTTAGAACTAATCTTTCGTTATCCGAATACAAAAGGGTTATTAAAAAATGCGGCGCAGTTTTAATCGGTCAGACTTCAAACATCGCTCCGGCAGATAAATTAATTTACGCACTTCGCGACGTTACCGCAACCATCGAATCAATTCCATTAATCACCGGCAGCATTATGAGCAAAAAGCTTGCGGAAGGAATAGATGGTCTTGTGCTCGATATTAAATGCGGCAGCGGAGCGTTTATGAAAGATTTCAAATCCGCGAAGAGCTTAGCTTCGTCCCTAATAGATACAGCAAAGGCTTTCGATAAAAAAGTGATTGGTATTATAACTGATATGAATCAACCTCTTGGTAATTACATTGGAAACTGGTTGGAGGTTTTTGAATCTATTGAAGCTTTACAGGGCGCTGAGATTGACGATCTTATGACCGTTTCGCTGAATTTATCTGGAGCTATGATTTATATGGGAGGAAAAGCTTCATCAATTAAAGAAGGGATTGAAATTTCAAAAGACATAATTGCTTCCGGAAAAGCGATGGATAAATTTATTGAGATTGTAAAAAATCAAAACGGCGATGTATCTTTTATTATGAATCCAGGTAAGTATCCTAAATCAAAATATTCCGAAGTTGTAAGCGTGTCTAAGAATGGCTATCTGAAATTTGTTGATAATTATGAAATAGGAATGTCTGCTTTGGAACTAGGGGCTGGGCGAATGGTTAAAGAGGACGTGATTGATCCTAAAGCTGGAATCGTATTCATAAAGAAAATTGGTGATTATGTAAAAAGAGGCGAGCCGGTTGCCGTGATGTACACAGATAGAAAAGCAAAAGTTGACCCAATAAAAAATCGCATTACTAGCGCGCTGGTTTTAGACAAATATCCACAGCCTAAAATGCGTTTAATAAAAAAGATTATTGAATAATTCACAAATAAATCCGGGAGGATAAAATGGTTTTTATAATTGCTGTAATTGTAATAGTTGTTGGAATTGGTTTCTACTTCAACTTAAGAAAAACAGGCAGAAAACAAGAGGCAAATGTTTCATCGCTTGCTATTTTGATCGGTTTTCTTGTGGCGGTGTTTAATTTGTTCACTGTTGTTCCGGCGGGAACGGTTGGCGTCGTGGACTTTTTAGGACAAGTAAGCGACAACACTCTTAAAGCAGGAGTTAATATCGTCAATCCAATGGCGAATGTAATTAAGTTCAGCATTAAGACTCAAGAAATTAAAGAGACTATGAATGTTCCGTCTCAAGAAGGGCTGAGCGTTCAGCTCGAAATCAGTATTCTATTCAAACTGGATGCTGAGAAAGCAAACCAAATTTATAAAACAGTTGGACCGACTTACGCGGATATAATTTTAATGCCGCAGTTTCGTTCGGTTGTACGCGGCGTTACGGCTAGATACGAAGCAAAAGCTCTGTATACAGCTTCCAGAGAGAGGCTTGCCGGCGAGATTGTAGATGAACTGGAAAACCTTGTTGGTCCTAGAGGAATTGTAATTGAAGCCGCTGCTATGAGACAAATTATTCTTCCGCCGAGATTGACGCAGTCTATTGAAGAAAAACTTCAGGCGGAACAAGAAAGCCAGAGAATGGCTTTTGTGCTGCTAAAAGAAGAGCAGGAAGCTGAAAGAAAACGAATCGAAGCCAAGGGTATTGCAGACTTCCAGGAAATAGTATCCGAAGGAATTAATCAAAACCTTCTTAGATGGAAAGGAATTGAAGCAACCGAAAAACTAGCAAATTCTGCCAATGCAAAAATTGTTGTAATCGGTTCGGGGAAAGACGGACTGCCATTGATTCTTGGAGGCAATTAGATTTGAAATAAAAACTTTTAGTTGATCAATATTCTATATGGAAGTTGTCTCAGAAACCATGAGTGCTTTTATAATTTGGGTATTCCTAAATTGCAAAAGTCTTTTGGCTCTGAGACAACTTCCTAAATTATACTAGAAGTCGATAATATTATTCAACCAATTTCTTATTCCAGTCTTCCAATTTTTTTGACGCTAGGTCTCTCCCTCCAATGCCAAATGCAATTGCAAAGGCTACGGCAACCGATCCGAAAAGAAGACCAAAAGCGAGCACAATAATTTCATTTGCTAATCCCATTTCGCCTAATGCCATTGCGCCGGCAAAAATAAGTATAGAAATTCTTGCAAAAATTGAAAGCAGATCAGCGTGTTTTACCTTCGTGGCATTTATAGTATTAACCGCAAGATTTGCTACGAACAATCCTAATCCAAATATTAGAATTCCCAGAAGCATTTTTCCGCCGAAATAAATAAGCTGTGCGATAATTGTCTTCATGCCCTGGAATCCAAGAAGCGCAAATGCTTCCATTGAAGCAAAGAGAAGAATTACTATCATCAATATGTATCCAACTATGTTGGAAGGCGAATTTTTTGATGAATCCGGAACTCCCGCAAACCCAAGCTTTCCAACTACTTTGTTGAATCCAATATTCGTAAGTAACTGCGAAACAAAGCCGGACAATATTTTTGCAACCGCATAAGAAATTGTAACGAGAACAATTGCCGCAAAAATTGAAGGAATAGAACTCATTATTTGTCCCAGCATGCTGCTAGCCGGCTGTGTTAAGGAATCTAGCGAAAGCGAATTAAGTGCGGCAATGATTACGGGTATCATTATTATTACATATAAAATAAGCCCAATTATTTTTGAAAGCTTTTTGCTTCCCGAAACTGCTCCGAAACCTATTTTCTCACCCAGTGCATCTGTGCCCGCCGCTGCAAGAACACTCGAGACAATTCTGTAAATAATTCTGGCAACAAACCAGCCTACAAAAAGAATTATTGCAGCGCTGAATAGATTTGGTAAAAATGCAAGTATTTCATTCAGCATCCCTTGAATCGGCTGCAGAATTCCTTCCAACTTAAGTGAGCCTAAAATAGCGGGAAGAAATAATAAGAATATCAACCAGTAGACTGTTTCGCTTAGCGCCTTTGAAATCGGGGCTTTCTCAACTTCTTCCATTCCTGGTTGGGAAAGCAATTTTTCGTCAAGTTTAGCTACTTTCAACAACTTGACTATAAGGAACCTAACCAACGTTGCCACAAGCCATGCAACAATTAGTAGAATAAATGCGCCCAAAAGCTGTGGCAGATATTCAAATATCTCTGTTAATAACTTATTAAGCGGTTCTGTAACAACTGTCAATTTTAATGTCTGAAAAAATGCAATTAGTACAAATATCATCAACAGCCAAAAAATAGTTTTACTAATCCATTTTTCAATATTCACTACTTTCTCATCCTCGTGGTCTTCGAACCAGCCGCCCATTTTTTGACTTAATTTGCTTTTTCTTAGAAGACGGTGGATGAAGGATGAAACAATCCAGGCTGCGAGCCAGCCGAAAATTAAAATAGCAAGTGAGCCAAAAAGATTCGGAATGTAACTTCCGACCAATTCATAAATCTGGTTTAAAATTTTTTCCATGTTGTTACTCCTATTTTAGTTTAGAAAAACGTTAGAGCAAAAATCCTCTGGGATAGAAATTAATTACAATTATTTTTTCGTCTGTGGCTAAGGTCTGAAGTAAATTAAGGAAATGTGCTATTAGTTACAATTAGTATTTGATGTTCACGAACTCCACCATTTTAGAACTCTTAAAGCTCTGAGTGTATTCCACCGGCTTGGCTCTCCAACTTTTTCTAGTTCAAAAAACACTTTGCCTGTATGTTTGTTTTGTAATTTCCAAAATCCCTCTTTGGTTTGTTTGCTTATCAGTAGATCAATTGCGTCCTTTAATCTATCATCTTTTTCAAATTGTATTTCCCGCAAAAAATCCAGACCTCGAAGTACATCGTATTTCCAACGAGGAGGAAACGAAAATTTTGTAAAGTCATTTTTTATAATCCTGCCCGTTTTGTCGGATTTATAAAGTTTGTGCTTAAGCAGAAAATCTATTCCATCAGTTTGTGCCTTTTCAATTTCTGTCGATTGAATGGCAAATTTGCTTCTTTTATATTCCCATAATCCTTCCAGCACTGATATTGTAGTATGAAATGAACCATGAACAGCGCCGATATAAATGCTGCAATTCCAACCTCCATCAATCATTCGTTTGCTCAATAAATATTCAATCATTTTAGGAATCCTTGAGTCTCTAATTCCAAAGTGGCAAATTGTGGATAAAAACATTCCTGTAACGCAAACATCGCTGTGCTTTATTGATACGGACACATTTATCCCACCATCAGAGTAGAAACCTTCGTCAAAGATAATGCCGCACGCTTTCAAAATATTATCAGTTGGCAAAGCGTTTAATCTTTTCAGAAGCAGCAATGTATAAAATGTAGAAATCCATTTGGGGTTGTAAATTCCATTTGCCCAAGTTCCGGATTTGTCCTGCAAATCTAGGAGCCTTTTGCCCCAACCGGTCAGGTTAATTCGTTCTCTTTCTGCTCTCAAAGAAATCGGACTTTTGTTCAATAAATCGCGCTTGGTTTGGTATCTTATTGAAGCGTCGCCCTTCAAAAGCCATTCAATTTGAGTCTTATGTTGATCTAAAAAGTTGCTCATAGTTAACTTAATTTTTTCTTTAACAGTAGAGTAATATTTATTACTTCGTTTTCTAATATGTAGTTTTCCTCCCTCTGCGCCCTCAGATACGATTCGAATAGTGCTTTTCTTTTGGGAAATTTCTCTACCAACTCTTTCGCTCGAATTTCTATTTTCTTATAAATTTCCGAATCAGATTTTTCCATTTCTTTTTGATCGTATGTCCGTGAGTCAACCATCATGAAATTGCTTAATGCTATTTGATCAAAAAACTGTTTCTCGCTCAAATATTCCGAGCTCTTAATCTTTGTTGCTTGAGAACGGTATGCATCATCTAAGATTACATAACCTTCCGGCGTTAGCGAATTTTCAATAACCTTTAATGTCTCAATCAAATTTCCTAAAACTGGACCAACAGAACATATTACAACTAAATTATAATTTTTTTTTTTGAGACCACCAACTGCGACTCTAATATCATCGACTGTGAAAGCGCAGCTTTGCTCAACACCCCATTCTTTGGATTTTTCCTTTGCAATCTCAATAAACTGCGGCATTCCATCTATCCCAAGAACTTTTGCATTGATTGCTTTTGCAACTGGAATAGAAACGGCTCCTTTTCCGCAGCCTAAATCCAATACCTTTAATTCTGGATAGGTTTTGTGAATTTTATTTTTCTTTATTAAGCGAATTATTTGTTCCGACGAAGATCCTATTTCCCAAATATCTTGAAGAAGGTATGGCAGATACGTGTACAATTCCGGAGTTTTGCCGTCAAGCGATTTTACAATGCTGTCTATGAGTTTGTCCATTCAACCTCTGAACTGAAATTATTTATTTATGCGCGTATTTTGCGTCCCCCCAAATGCCGAGTATTTCACCGTAATAAATTCTATGATAATCTTTGAGTGGGTAAACTTTATTTATGGAGTCATCTAAAAAATTTTCTGGTTTATAATCATCCCAATAAATTTTCTTGCACTCAATTGCTAACTCGGCTTCGTTAAAAGAAGGAGCGGTAATTTTTTGAGGGGGAATTACTGTTAATTTTGTCTCGGCAATTTTATTCCCATCTCGTCCAGATTTACTGCCAAGCAAGGATAAATCTTCGCTGTAAGTTTTATCAAACGAGCACAAAGAAAAAGTGTCATATTTATTCATGAACTCAAACGTGAATCGCGTTGGGCGCACCACTACGGCTGCACAAGGTTTATTCCACATGATTCCAAAATAGCCCCAAGCAATAGTCATTGTGTTGAAGTGTTTTGAATTATAATCTCCCGATGTTAGAAGGAACCATTTGTTTTTCCAGAGATCATTTATTCTCACTAGAAAATCATTTATAGGTATTGATTGCATTTGACCTCGTCAAAAAAATTTGGGGACGGGAAAACCATCCCCCAATTATTTTTACCAAAGAATTAAAACAACTGTAAACACCACAGTATTTGCAAGTTGATATCCGGTATTCAGAAATAGCAATTTATTTGAAATGCCTTCGTAAAGACCGTTTACAAGAAATGGAGCAAATGTTAATCCAAGCCATACCGCCAATCCAATACGCAAGCCTTCCATAATGGACTCAGCGCCCGCTAAAGAAAAAACATAGGCTAACGCTAGAGCCATTATCATTTGTCCGAGAACAGAGAGCGAATAAGTTTTCGCCGGATTAAATTCTTTCTTTAGCTCTTCTTCGGTTTTGCCAACTTCTTTCATCCAAGCTTTACCGAAAATTGGGCCGTACCATAAAAATCCCACAACCATTGAAAGAATACCGCAAACCAGCACAGCTAAGTAATTTATTTCGATGCTATGCATATGATCTCCTTTTGTTCGTTTTATAATTCCTCTTATCGAGGCAGTCTTTAATCTTTGTATAAAGCAGTATTGGGAATACCTTTATCTGTAATAAAACCGCGGAACATTCCGTCCGTATTAAAAATCATTGTTATATTTCCAAGTCTATCTATTCCGATTACACCGCCTTTACCATTTTGTTTTTCTAGTTTATCCATAACAACTAAACTTGCCGCTTTGTTAATGGATAAATTTTTGTATTCCATCAACGCAGAGATATCGTGCGTAACAACGTTTCGTATAAAAAACTCTCCATGTCCAGTTGCGGAAAGCGCGCAAGTTTTGTTATTTGCATAAGTACCCGCTCCAATGATCGGAACGTCGCCCACTCTTCCGAACCGCTTATTTGCCATTCCTCCTGTTGATGTGCCTGCTGCGAGATTCCCGAATTTATCTAATGCCGCACATCCAACCGTCCCGAATTTATTATTCCCGCTATCAATAATCAAATTTGATTCGGATTTTTTCTTCCTTTCTTCAGCGTGGATTTTATTTATTTCTTTTAATTTGTCTTCCGTAATAAAATATTCATTGCTCACTTTTTCCATTCCATTTTGAAGGGCAAAAACTTCCGCGCCTTCTCCTATCATCATTACGTGAGGAGAGTTTTCCATTATTTTTCGCGCTAGTGAGATCGGGCTTTTGATATGTTTAATTCCTGCAACTGCGCCGGCGCTAAGATTTTTTCCGCTCATAATTGCGGCATCAAGTTCTACTGTTTTTTCTGAGGTTAATACCGCGCCAATTCCCGCATTAAATAACGGCGATTCCTCCAAAACTTGAATTGTCTTTTCAACAGCATCTAAAGCCGTTCCGTTATTCTTTAATATCTCATAACCAATAAGAAGAGCTTCTTTTAATTTTTCTTTATAAGCCCGCTCTTCCATTTCGGAATATCTTCCTGGATAAATGTATCCAGCGCCGCCATGAATCACCAAACCGAATTCAGTTACCTTTTCGCTTGCGAAATTAGTTTCTTCAATATCTTTTACGCATGAGTTGAAGACAATCATGAATGCTGCCATCAAAAAAACTTTGAATATTTTCATATTAGCTCCATCTGTTTACAATTATAGCCTTTCGTTAATCTCTTCTATTAAGCATTTGAACCGTATCGTCTACTTGTTGGTGGGTCCCGGTAATAACAATTGTATCTCCCGTTTTAAGAATTTCATCTCCGGAAGGATTGGCGATGGGTTTTTTGTCTCGCACAATTGCTATTACGGTTGCGCCCGTTTCTGCGCGAATATTTATTTCCCGTAGTGATTTTCCTTTCCAAGTATTTTCATCTGTCACATAAAAAGTTTCGGTTAAATTTTGTGCAAGTATTTCGTCCAGATGAATTAATTCTTCCACGTTAAAATCGTTACGCAGCATTTTATATGATTCTGCTCTAATCAAGTTTATCTGCTTCATAATTATATTAAGCGGTATGTGATATTTAATTAGAACCGTTCTGAATATTTGAAGAGAGGTTTCGAACTCTTCCGGAATAATTTCATCCGCTCCAAGTTTCTCCAATTTTTCAGTTTCGCTTACAAATCTTGTTCGCACAATTGAAATTATATTTGGATTAATCTCTTTTGCCATTTGAAGCGCGCGCTCCGTTGCTCGCGGATCTGATATGGCGAATACTATTATCTTTGCTAGTTCTGCACCTGCATGAATTAAAGTTTCGCTTTGCGTCACGTCTCCGTAATGTATGTGTTCGTTGAGATTTTTATAATATAAAACTGTATCCGGATTTGTATCGATGATAGTGTATCTTATTCCTGTTTCCTTTAAAACTTTTGCAAGATTCCTTCCGTTTAGCCCAAAGCCGGCGATAATTACGTGACCGGATATTTTCCGAATTTCTGGTTCTGCAAATGGTTCAATATCTTTTTTAGAAAAAAACTTCGCAATATTTTGTCCAATTGGGTAGGAATATTTAATCAAGAAAGGAGTAAGCGACATTGTAAAAATTGAGGCGCCCAAAAACATATTAAAATAATACTGGCCAATAAGCGCATACGATTTTCCCGTTTGGGCAAGGATGAATGAAAACTCGCCAATTTGTGAAAGGGTTAATCCAGCGATTATTGCTATCCTCAATGGATATTTTAGAAACATTACAATTAGCGCAATAATTACAGACTTAAGCAGAATAATCGAAATCGAAATTAAAAGAACTTCTAACGGATACCTCAAAAGAAATTCTGTGTTTAAAAGCATTCCTATTGAAACAAAAAAAATACTGTTGAACGCGACTTTTATAGGTGTAATATCGGCAACCACTTGATGACTTAATTTGGATTCAGTTAATATAACTCCCGCAATAAATGCGCCTATGCTCAAAGATAAGCCGGCGGTTTCAGTTAAGTACGCCGTTCCAAAAAGCAGCAACAGCACGCCCATTATAAATATTTCTTTTATTCTGGTCTTTGCTAATTCTAACAGGATTTTTGGAACCAGGAATTTCGAGACGGCTATAATCGCGGTAAGTATAATTACGGCGGTTCCAATTTTTTCAACAATATTCAGCAAGTTTAGAGTATTGCCTTCTGCCAGCAGAGGAATAAAAATGAACAACGGAACAATTGAGATGTCCTGAAAAATTAAAATATTGACGGACAATTTCCCCTGCGGTGTATCAAGCAAATCATCGTCGGATAATATTTTAAGAACAATCACTGTGCTTGATAATGCTATGAGCACTCCGTAAAAAATTGCTTGCTTAATTGGAATTTGAAAAAGTGAAAGACATAATGCGGAAAGTAAAATTGTAGAGATTAATTGCATTCCCCCAGAAATGAGCAGGAGCCTTTTCATCTTGATTAATTTTTCAAGAGAAAATTCAAGACCGATAGTAAACATTAAAAGCACAACACCTATCTCGGCAATCACTTCTATTTCTTCGGGTTTGGCAATTAGCCCGAGACCAAATGGACCAATGAGCACACCCGTAACCAGCAAACCAACAACACTGGAGATTTTTATTTTTTTAAATAGAAAAATGATTGGGAGTGATACGGCAAGTATTATTACTATTTCTTTTATTATTTCGTATTTATCCATGCGTTAAAGTATTTTATCTTTTGCTTAGTTGCAACAACGTTAATATTTATTCAACCGCATTTGACAGCATTCTAAATCTAATCGAATAAGAAAGCTTCTCAACTAGTTGATTTTTTTAATATTTGAACGGGATATCATAGCTCAAATCATTGATAGTATATTTCGAAAATAAAAAATCTCTCCCCGGAAGATTCCATGTAGCTTCGGCTGAGGTTGGAATTTTAAGTCCATCAAATTCTTTATAATCTGAAAAAACAATTGTGAAGTGACTTCGTTGAAATCCTTGTTTAGTAATTCGGTATTTATCTTCGGAAGTAATCTTTAAAATATTCCCGTCCTCATCAAAGTGAAAATCTGCGCCAATCCTTATGTTCTTATCCCAAAAAGTTCCTCTTGCAATTAATGGCGCTACTTGTATCCACTTTACATTTACGCTAGGCAGAAGAGCAGAGGGAAAAAACACAGCATCAGAAAAATATTTGAATAGTCCCGAATTATTCATCTCTACACCGTCTGCATCCTCGGTTGTTATACTAGATAAAAATTTGACGAGTTTTTCTCCTTTGGTTTCTACATAACTTTCGATTGTTTTTTCCGAAAGAAGTGAAGAGGCAATTTCAGATGAAGTTAAAACATACCCCGGCTTATTAATAGAGTAATATTGCTCTGACGTAAATTTTCTCCAGGCAGAATTTTCCTGAAACTTAAATTCCGTAGTTTGTTTGAGTCTAACAAACTGCGGTTTAACCGCTCCTTCGGTAATCGTGTTCTTATAATATCGCTGAAGTAAAAATGGCAGGTCCTCAATTTCGTTGTAGCTGAATATTTTTTTTTCTGTTTTAATAGTTGCCCGCAGACTGTTTATTTTTTCGTTGATGTATGATTCTGTGAAGAAGTACCCGATTATCACAACAAGAAAAAAGATTGATATCAGTGATCCAATAAGCGTTAGAAGAATTTTTTTTATTGTCATTTTATTCGATTGTTATTAATTACCCAAAGCAAAATAAAAAAAAATTTGAACAACTTGTTAATAATTTTTTTAATGCGCTTCAATTAGTGATTGTTTAATATTTAAAGATGTCCGTGGTAATGTCGTTGCTAAATCACCCTCGTAACTGCTTTTAACACAGTAACTTACGTCAACATCTAATTGTATTTGGATACATTTGTAAGTAAATTTACACTCATTTTATTAATTTTTGTTATTTACGCTGTGTTTACGTCAAACGAAGATACAATTGTCGCCCTCGCAACTCCTCCAGGTGAGGGAGCCGTTTCTCTAATAAGAATAAGCGGGGGACGAAGTTTTGAAATAATTGATAAAGTTTTTATCGGGGGGAAAAAAATTTCGGATTGCGCCCCTGGTACATTTCACTATGGAAAAATATTTAATGTTGCGGGTGAAATTCTGGACGATGTGATCGTGCTTAAGTTCAAATCTCCAAACTCGTATACCGGCGAGGATTCAATTGAGATAAGCACTCACGGCAGCCAATTTATTGCGAAAAAAATAATTGAAGAAATCTTATTGAATGATGCCCGGATTGCCGAACCAGGTGAATTTACGAAAAGAGCATTTCTGAATAATAAATTAGACTTGGCCCAAGCCGAAGCTGTTGCGGATATTATTTCTTCGAGAACGGATGCTTCGCTTCGTGGCGCTAGAAATCAACTTGATGGACTTCTTTCAAAACAGGTCGAGACTTTCAGAGAGATGTTAATAACCGTTTCTTCTATGATCGAGCTGGAATTAGATTTTGCTGAAGAGGATTTAACATTTATGCCTCTTTCTGATGTGGATGTGAAATTGAAATCAATTGTCGAAGAAATTGACAAACTACTCGCAACGTATTCATTTGGAAGAGTAATTAGAGATGGTGTTAATGTTGCGATTGTAGGAAAGCCGAATGTCGGGAAATCATCGCTCTTGAATTATATTCTTAAGGAATCGCGCGCAATTGTTAGCGAAATACCTGGCACAACTAGAGATGTTATCCGGGAAGAAGTTTCTATTGATGGACTACTGTTCAGATTGTTTGATACTGCAGGAATTAGGCTGACTGAAGATTCTATTGAAATAGAAGGTGTTCTTAGAAGCAGGGAAGCGGTTAAGAATGCAGATATAATCCTTATGGTTAATGATCTTCTCGAAGGTTTTTCCCAAGAACTTTATAATGAAATTATTGACCTCAATGGAGGCGAAAGAGTTTTAGTTATCGCGAACAAAAGTGATCTTTCTATTGAACAAATGAATAATGCCGATGCCGCCATCTCTGCAAAAACGGGGGAGGGAATAGGTTATCTTTTCGCTTTAATAAAAGACAAGGCATTGGGACAGGCAAATTTCAGCGAGAATACCGCAGTGGTCTCAAATATACGTCATTATAATGCACTAAAGAAGGCAAAGAATTGTTTGTTGGATGCAAGAAAGTCTATTGGCAGTAACATAAGCGGTGAGTTTATTTCTGTTGATATCAGAAATGCAGAGCTGGCATTAGGCGAAATCATTGGAAAAGTTACGACTGATGATATTTTAAACAATATTTTTTCGAAATTTTGTATTGGTAAATAAATCGTTCCACGTGAAATAAATCGAAGCAATTTCTTTGTATCTGATTTCGTTTAATTGATGTTTCACGTGAAACCGAAAGGAAGTTATGAATTGTTTTGATGTAATTGTCGTTGGGGGCGGTCATGCGGGAATAGAAGCCTCGTCAGCAGCGGCAAAGATGGGCTGTTCCGTGGGATTGGTGACGCTGGATAAAAGCGCTATTGGAAGAATGTCCTGCAACCCCGCAATTGGCGGAAGCGCAAAAGGGCACTTAGTACACGAAATTGACGCTCTGGGCGGAGTTATGGGCTTGATTGCGGATAGAACCGGCATTCAGTTCCGTATACTGAATAAATCAAAAGGTCCCGCTGTATGGGCGGGGAGATGCCAATCGGATAGAAGGCTTTATTTGGATGAGGCAGAAAGAGTTATTTCATCAATTGGAAACATCAAAGTTGTTGAAGATTCTGTGAATGAGGCGGTGGCTGAAAACAATAAAATAGTCGGCATTGTTACTGGTTCCGGAAAGCAAATAATGTGCAAAGCGCTTATTGTCTGCGCGGGAACATTTCTAAATGGATTAATGCACACCGGTTTGAGTTCAGTGGAAGGAGGGCGTTTTGAAGAAAAGCCTTCTATTGGTTTAACTGATTCGTTGATAAAATTAGGTTTTGTTTCAGGCAGATTCAAAACTGGAACTCCTCCGCGATTAGCAAAAAGCTCTATTGACTTTTCCTTGCTAGAGGAACAGCCTGGAGATGAATTCCCTGAACCGTTCTCATTGAGGACAGATAAATCTCAATTTCCTTTTCTTCAGCAGGTTAGCTGCCATTTAACTCACACAAATTCAACTGCTCATAAAATATTGGAAACAGGCTTCTCTCGTTCACCTCTTTTTACAGGACTAATTAACGGCGTGGGACCCAGGTATTGTCCTTCGATTGAAGATAAAATAGTTAGATTTACGGATAAAATATCCCACCAATTATTCCTTGAACCGGAAGGACTCGATGACGATTTAATCTATCTCAACGGATTTTCAACTTCACTTCCCGCTGATATTCAACTCGAAGCAATTCATAAAATTAAGGGACTTGAAAATTCCGAAATGATACGTCCTGGATATGCTGTGGAATATGATTATTTCCCTCCATATCAAGTTGACTTAACACTGGAGACAAAATTAGTTGAAGGTCTGTATTTTTCCGGGCAGGTTAATGGAACTTCCGGCTATGAAGAAGCTGCCGGGCAGGGAATTCTTGCGGGAATTAATGCTGCGCTAAAAATACAAAAGCGAAAAGAATTTACTCTAAAAAGAAGCGAGGCTTACATCGGCGTTCTCATTGATGATCTGGTTGGAAAATCTACAAACGAGCCTTATAGAATGTTCACATCGCGCGCAGAACATAGACTTATTCTACGTCAGGATAATGCTGATAGAAGATTGCTGAAATACGGATACGAATTTGGGTTAATTAATAAGTCACAATTTGAAGAACTGCGAGAAAGAGAGATTTTAATTAATCTGAGCAAAGAACTGCTGACCGAGACTAGGGTTAGGCCGGATGCTATCAATAATTACCTTGAAAGTATTGGAACCTCTGTAATAGATAATTCTGAAACACTTGAAAAAATTACTCGCCGTCCCGAGATAAACTTGGGGAAACTTCTTAACGAGGTTGATCTTAAAGGAAACGGCACTATTCAAAAACTAAAGCAGAACAATAAGGCATTAGAACAAGTTGAAATAGAATTTAAATATGAAGGATATATTCAGCGTCAATATGATATGATAGAGAAAGTTGAAAAACTTGAAAAAATGAACATCCCTTTAAATTTCAACTTCCTTAATCTGAAACAGATTTCTGCCGAGGGAAGAGAGAAACTTGCAAAAATTAAACCTCGCTCTATTGGGCAGGCTTCACGCATCTCTGGTGTTTCCCCTTCAGATATTTCTATTTTATTAGTATATTTGAAAAACTAATTTTTGGGGCTTTGGTGAATACTCAAGAAAAATTTTTAAGAGAACTCAAGAATTTATTTTGGGAAAACAGTTTAAATCCGGACATTTATCAATTAGAAAGATTAGCGCGTTACGCTAATCTGCTCGTTGAAAAGAACGAGTCAATCAATCTAATTTCACGTAAAGACGCTAAAAATGTGATCGAGAACCACATTTTTGCTTCTGCATTTCTCTCTGAATTTTTGCCGGACAAAGTGAGCAACTTCGTTGATATTGGTACCGGTGGTGGGCTTCCCGGAATTCCTCTCGCAATATTAAATCCGCTATTGCACGGCGTACTTGTTGATTCAACTAATAAAAAAATTGACGCTGTTAAAGGTTTCTTAGAAGACTTAAAATTAAGTAATGTTACTGCAGAAAGTTTTCGCGTGGAAAGCAATGAGTTTATTGAAAAGTACGCTGATTCTTTCGACTTTGTAATTAGCCGGGCTTCTGTTCCATTAATAATTCTATTAAGATACGCAATCCCTTTAATTAAGGAAAAAGCTTATGTGCTTTCTGTAAAGGGCGGAGAGCTTGATAAGGAATTTAGAACTGCTGAGTTGAAGTATAAAGCTTACATCAAAAAGTCGACGGTATTTGAGCTTGCGTATAAGCCAACTAACGCTAAGAACGAAAAGGGCAAAAGGCTCATTATGCTGGAACTTAGTAAATGAGTTTAGAGACAAAAAAGCTATTCGACGAAATAAGCAACTTATCTACCGAGCAGAGGAATCAAAATTCCATTAATATTGATAAACAAACTTCTGCCGAAATTCTCAGAATTATAAACAATGAAGATAAGCTTGTTCCGTTGGCAGTTGAAAATGAAATTCCATATATTGAGCAGGCTGTTGAGGTTATCGTAAAAGCCATCAAATCAGGAGGAAGACTTTTGTATTTCGGTGCGGGAACAAGCGGCAGACTTGGTATCGTTGATGCTTCTGAATGCCCGCCAACATTTGGCACCCCGTTCGGATTGATAGATGGTTTTATTGCCGGCGGAAAAGAAGCAATGTTCCGCGCTCAGGAAGGCGCAGAAGATTTTGAAGAGAACGGCGCAGCTGACGTTGAAAAAGCTTGCGTAACAAGCAAAGATGTTATATGCGGAATTGCTGCAAGCAGAAGAACGCCCTATGTAATTGGCGCAGTAAAAAAAGCGAAAGAGATTGGCGCATCAACTTTATATATTACTGCTACTCCACGCAGCACATTCAACATTAAGGAAGTTGATATTGCAATTTGTCCTAACGTTGGACCCGAAGTTGTAATGGGCTCAACGAGAATGAAAAGCGGTACGGCTCAAAAATTAGTTTTGAACATGCTTACAACTACAGCGTTTGTGAGATTGGGAAAAACCTACGAGAATATGATGATTGATCTTCAGCAAACTAACAAAAAGCTTGTTGAAAGATCCAAAAGAATTATAATGACAATTACAGGCGTGTCATATGAAGAAGCTTCTGAATATCTTGCAAAATCTTCCGGTCACGTTAAATCTGCGCTCGTAATGATTCTGGCTGAAGTTGATTTTTATGAAGCAAAACTCCGACTTGAAAAAGCCGATGGTTTTGTTCGAAAAGCTATTGAAGGAAGTTTTAACTAAATTTTTATCTTCAAGCGTTTCTTTACAGCGGCGCTATACCAATAATCCATCAAGGTTACGGGTTTACATTTGACAACACCGAAGACAAAATATTTGAGCTATCCCATTAAGAGGGATGTAGTTTTTGTTCTCGGTGCGGGCGCATCACATCCGGACGGCGTTCCTCTTCAAAGACACATCCTTCCAATGATTCTTTCTTCAGAAGAGATCAACGATTCAGAAATTGGGCGCATTGTTGTTCAATTTATTCGTGATAATTTCGCCTATAATTCAGAACAAAGAATTTATCCATTGCTGGAATCGGTGTTTGGATTCATTGATTATTTCATCCAGCAGAATGAAAGTCTCAGCTCAAATTACACCATTGATAAGATCCGTTTGATTAAAGAGTATCTTATAAAAATTATCCACTACATTGTAAATCTTAAAACGCACAAAGAAAATAGCATCTATAAATACTTTTGGGAATCTGTTCAATCCTATAATCCCAATGTTTCTATAATAACCCTTAATTATGACACTCTTCTGGAACAAGCGTTCGATTCGCAATTCATTAAGTTCGGTTATCTTGACTATTGCTTTCACTTAATGAACTATGAAAAGCGTGATGAATTAAAGCCGTTCAATTTTTGGATTAACCCTCGCGAGCCGGTACCTACTGAAGAAAATGAAACGCCGCATTCTATAAAAATTCTGAAGTTGCATGGCAGCCTTAATTGGAAATATTGCAATTGCTGCAATCAAACGCTTCTAACTCCGTGGGATAGAGAAATAGATTTAAATAGAGGAAAACTTACCGGCTACACTTATCCCGATAAGCAAAAATATGATTATTACTGTCCGCTTGACAACACAGAATTTGAAACTTTAATTATGCCTCCGCTATTTGCCAAGCATCTCAATCAGCCCGTAATATCACAACTGCTTAGTGAGGCATCCAGGGAAATTAGATCGGCAAAAAAAATAATTTTTGTTGGGTATTCTCTTTCAAATGCCGATGTACACATTCATGCATTGTTCAAAAAGCAGCTTAAAAATAACGTGAAGATCGAAGTTATCAACACCAGGAATTTGGAAACATTAAAATTGAAATACCGCTCGCTCTCTGCCGATGTTAATTTTCATAATTTCTCTTTCGAAGATATGGTTAAGAATAAGAATTTCATGCAGTCACTTCTAAACGAATAAACTCGCAAAATAAATCTCTCAGCTAATCATGACACTTTTTAGAAAAATATTTTGTTAAACCAATTGACGCCCTATATAACGAGAATAAAATGAATAACGCCTTTTATAATGATTTTGATTTTGAAAGAGTGCGAGCAAGCTCCAGAACTGATGACTACAGAACGCCATTTCAGATTGACCGGGATAGATTAATCCACTCTTCCGAATTCCGGCGGTTACAAGGAAAAACGCAGGTGTTCTTACCTGGCGAAAATGACTATTACAGAACTAGATTAACTCACACTATCGAAGTCGCGCAGATTGGAAGATCCATCTGCAATTTCCTAACGCAGAAGTATAAAAATTATTTTAATGAAACCTTTTTTATTGATCCCGATCTTGTTGAGTCATCGTGTCTAGCGCACGACTTGGGGCATCCTGCTTTTGGTCATGCCGGCGAAAGAACACTGAACAAATTGATGGCTCCTTACGGCGGCTTCGAGGGAAACGCTCAAACATTGCGTCTTCTTACCGAAATATTTTACACTCACGATGACACTCGACGAGGAATGAAACCCACTAGAGCTTTTTTAGACGGCGTTTTGAAATACAAAATTCTTTACAGCCAAATGTCCAATCCTGTTAATCATTTCCTTTATGACAATCAAAAAGAATACGTGGATTTTGTTTTCGGCGGCATCAATATTCCAAATGAATACCTGCAAGAAAACAAATTAAATGATTTTAAAAGTATTGAATGCCAAATAATGGATTGGGCTGACGATACCGCATATGCTACAAATGATTTAGTGGACAGCATTTCGGGCGGGTTTATTACGCCAATGAAATTAGAGAAATGGATTGTTTCTACTGAAAATACTTTGAGTAAAATTGACCTTCAATATTTAGATGAAATTTTGAGCTGGATTAAAAGTGGAAAATATAAATCGAAGTTCGGATCTCAAATCGGACTGCTGATTGAATCGTGTAAGATTGACGAGAGGAAAACATTTCTTGACGATCAATCAAACCGCTACAAGTTTTCATTAAACCTCGACGAAGATCTTTTTGAGCGGGTTGAGCTGTACAAACGCATCGCAGTTGAAATGGTTTTCAATTCTCCCCAGTTACACCAAATTGAATTCAAGGGAGATTTCATGTTGAAGAATATTTTCTCTGTCCTTGAGGATAATTACATCAACAACAAAGAGGGCGTTAAGCTGCTTACGAGTTTTACCGACTCATTAATTAGAAGGGAAAAGGACAAAATGCATCGTGCGAGGCCGGTCTGTGATTACTTGTCCGGAATGACGGATGCGTTTGCTATGACGACATATAAGCGATTATTCGATCCCGATTATAGTTCAATTACGGATGTAATGTAAATTTTTTATTGAGAAACTATGGCTGTTCCAAAAAACATAAAGTTGAATAAACAAGAAACTCTTTTAATTCAGTGGGATAACGGAAAAGAAAATATTTATCCGCTAAAATTCCTGCGTGATGAATCTCCCGATGCAAATAATAAAGGCGAAACAATTCTGTGGAAGCATTATTCTCCTCCGTTCAAAAGTCCCGATAAACCGGGCAAATATGAGATAGCAGATATTCAAATGGTTGGGAATTATGCGATCCAAATTACATGGAAAGACGGATATGATTACGGGATTTATTCATGGCAGATACTTGAACAACTTGGAGATTATTTGGCGCTAAAAACAAGCTTAAAAGATCAGTAGGTCGATTGGGGGCAATTAGAAATTATTTCGTTTGTGCAATTTCCCTTTTGAATATATTTGTTTTATTTTTCGGTGTGACGGCATTCACTTTAAATCTGTTATTTTTTTTCTATTTTTTGCGGGCATTGTATAGGGCGTTTCGGTACTCAATTTTTACATATTCTCTTTAACATATTTTATTGATATTGACCTAAATCTTTTTTGCTGCTAATTATTGATTGGAGGACATTATGTTGTATATAGATGACGTTAGTCAGCGCGTAGAAATAAAAATTGCGGGCATTAAAAAGCTTTGCGGTAGTCTGGATGCTATGGAATATCCCGAGCTGCGGAAAAAACTCTGGGAGCTTGAACGCGAAGCAGCCTTGCTGAGGGAGTTCATTGAAAACAATACCGACGAAGACTACAGCGAAGTGATTTAGAATTTTAAATTAATTCGTGTCATCAAGTCATATGTTTTTTATACCTTTCAACTCAAAATATTTTTTCAATATCCACAAGTACACAAATTATTGGAAATAAAATGAACGTTACCGTTTTAGGCTCCGGCTTGGTAGGATCCGCTATTGCAAAAGATTTATCTAAAGACAACCGGCATAATATAACTGCAGTTGATATTAACGAAACAGCATTATCGAACCTTAATGGGCACGGGATCAAATGTATTCCTGCCGATGTTTCAAATCTAACTACTTTACAAAACGTAATTGCCGATTCTGATATAGTTGTTAATGCAGTTCCTGGAGGATTGGGGTTTTTATCTCTTAAAAATATTATCTCTTCCGGAAAAAACGTTGTTGATATTGCCTTTTACGAGCAAGACCCCTTTTTGCTTGATGAACTTGCAAGTGAGAATAATGTAACAGCATTGGTTGATTTTGGTGTTTCTCCGGGAATAAGCAATTTACTGATCGGATCAAGCAAAATTAATTTTGATAAAATTAATAATTTGGAAATCTATGTCGGCGGACTGCCCTTAAAACGAGAACAGCCGTTTGAGTATAAAGCTGTGTTTTCTCCTGCTGACGTAATTGAGGAGTATATTCGGCCGGCAAGACTAATTGAGAACGGAAAGGAAATTATAAAACCGGCTCTATCTGAAGTTGAATTGATGGATTTCCCGGGAGTGGGGACTCTTCAAGCTTTTAACAGCGATGGATTGCGTTCGTTGTTGAAAACTACGGATATTCCAAATATGAAAGAAAAAACTCTCCGATATCCCGAACATGCTGAAAAAATAGAATTGTTAAAAAATATCGGGCTGTTCTCAAAGGATTATATCGAATTAAATTCTATCAAAGTTAAGCCAATAGACCTAATCTCTAAACTTCTTTTCCCAATGTGGCAAATGCAAAGTGGAGACAAAGACTTTACCGTTTTAAAAGTAATTATAAGAGGGGAGAAGAATAATCTTAATTGCCAAATTGAATATCTCTTGATTGATTATTTTGATGACGAGACGGGCATTCATTCGATGGCAAGAACAACGGGATATATGGCTGCAATGGGCGTTAGGCTCCTTGCGGATAATTTATATTCAAGGAAAGGAATTTGTTCGCCGGAATTTGTTGGTGAAGATATAGCAAGCGCGAAATATATTTTACAGGGCTTAGCAGCCCGTAATATAAGAATAACGGAAAAGTGGAGTTAATATGAGAATAGCATTTGCAACGGATAATTTTAAAAGCATTTCCGGTCATATAGAACTACTCCCAAAAGGCATGAAGACATTGATTTATTTGTGAGCTTTTATTGCTCTGCATTCACAACTATTACTTAGTGTTAATTCGCCAAATCTTTTTTATTAACAATCAGCTTGTGATCCAGGTTTGCAATTTTAAGAGCAATATCATGCGCTAGTCTGGCAGCCTTCATAATTTTTTTGAAATTAATTTTCTCAACCGTGTCGGTAAATTTGTGATAATCCTCCTGCATGTAGTCATAGAAAAAGACAATTGGAATATTCTTATTTGCGTAGTACAAATGATCGCTTCTGTAGTAATATCGATTTGGATCGTCCGGATCATTAAAACGGTAGTCTAAATAAAAATATTTTTTCTCCTTATTAATTGATTCAATAATATCATAAAGTTCTGCGCTTAGCTTGTCTGACCCAATACAATGAATTGAATCTTCGCTCTTCCTCCCGACCATATCAATGTTGATATTCACAACGGTATTTTTTATAAAATTGCTATTTTCGGTAGCATATTTCGCGCCTTGAAGTCCTTTTTCTTCGGCGGTGTGAAAGACGGCAACAATTGATCTTTTGTTTGATCTTGCTTCTGAAATTGTTCTTACCGCTTCCAGAACGCCAACTGTCCCAGATCCATTATCATCCGCTCCGTTGAAGATTACTTCCTCGCTTTTTCCCAGATGGTCGTAATGAGCGCCAATAGAAACGAATTCATTTTTGAGAATATCATCGCTTCCTTCCAAAAAGCCGATTACATTTCTCGCTTCTCTAATTTCTCGAAACGTGCTGTAACTAAAACTTACCTTCTTTTTAATTTTGAATGATCCTGGAATTGAATTGCTTGTCAAGCACTCTTTTAAAGCGGCATAGCCATGTTTTTCTCCATCAAGTAGATTCTCAATTGTCTTTTCATTAAGAAGAACAGCGGGAATGTGTTTTTCGGAAATTGATTTTTCTTCCTCATGCACTCTGAATGAAGGAGACATCATCCAGCCTGAAAATCTATCCCAATTCGCAAGCATTTCATCGCCTGGAACGATTAACAATCCAACTGCGCCTCTGTTTTGTGCGTTCGTAATTTTGCTAGACCAGCGTCCGTAATTTCGGCGAATTTGGGAATTTAGTTCTTCTTCGTTATCAACTTTGGGCATCCCGTCTAAAACCAAAACTACTTTCCCCGTAACGTCGAGATTTTTATAATCATCGTAATTAAGTTCATCAGCGGTTAGACCGTAACCTGCAAAAACAACTTCAACATCTTTATTGGCAAATGATTCATCAGGCAAATTTCGCTTGTCAATTAAAAAGTCTGCGTCAATATTAAATTGAGTTGCGTCTCCTTTCTTGTTTACAATTTTGATCTGCGAGTTTGTATTTATTCCTAACACATCCATATTAAATTTTTGAAAATACGATCCGCTATCGCCAAAAGGTTTAAATCCAATTTTTTGCAGCTCGCTGGCAATGAATAGAGAGGCTATTTTCTCCCCTCTCGAAGTTGCTTCCCTTCCTTCAAGTTCATCTGAGGCTAGAAACTCTAAGTTCGCTTTTATATTAGTAATCGCAATTTCATCTTTTTGTTGTGCGGTAAGTGTGCCAATCAATAAATTGGTAATGCAGAAAATTAGCAGAATACGATTTTTCATTTAGTTCTCGCAATAGTTTTAGATGCAATTTAATTTGACCACGTGACGCTTCTTTTAAACTTAGCTAAATATTTTTGAAACGGAGAATTTTGAAGACTATTTTTTCAAAAAATATTTGTCGAATTATTGAAATATTTTTATATATTGTCACTCATTAGATGTGGTAATGAAATTGAGTTTTCGCTTCAATCTCCAACGAGCCATTAAAAATAGGAGCGCTATATAGTATGAATACTAAAAACATTCGGCATGAGGTAATTATTGAAGCAGCCACGGAAAAGGTTTTTAATGCAATCATGGATGAACAGCAGCATTCGGAATATACAGGCTGTTCTGCAACTATCAGCAATCAAGAGGGCGGAAGATTTTCGGCTTGTTCGGATAAAACTTTCGGCTATACAATTAAACTTATTCCTCATAGTAGAATAATCCAAGCCTGGTCGCACGAGAGTTTTCCGGATAATCATTTTTCGATTATCGATTTCCGCCTGGAGAAAATTGATAGAGGAACAAAGGTTACATTCGATCAATTCGGCGCGCCGCAGGAATTTTATGAATGGCTCAATGAAGGCTGGATAAGTACTTATTGGGTTCCATTAAAAGAGTATCTTGAGAAAAAAAAGGAGATTTAACTTGAAGAATTTTGTGTTCGCATTTATTGTGTTGCTAATATTATTATCCACTTTTTTTTCGCAAGAGAAAAAACAGAGTGAGTTCTCAAAATCTTTTCTTCCTCTTTGGGAAAGATCATCGCGTTATACTTTAGAAGTTGCAATGGCTTTTGCGCCGGATGATTTTGGATTTAAGCCGACAAGAGAAGTCCGTTCGTTCGGCGAACAATTAGAGCATATTGCAAAAAATCTTTATTGGTTGAACTCAACTTATATTCTCGAAGAAGAAAATCCGGGAAAAGATTTAGCGCCCCAAACCACTTCCGAAATTATAACTGTGCTCGCAAGATCAATTGATTATGTTACCCTCTCCCTAAATAAATTGACGAATGAGGAACTCGACAAAAAAGTCGTTTTCAAAAACACCGAACTAACTAAAAGAGATATCTTTTATTTGATGAGAGATCATATGACCCATCATCGGGGACAATTAATAGTATATCTGCGGCTAAGAAATGTTCTTCCGCCGGAATATTTTGGATGGTAATTTTTATAGCGCAGGGGAATAAACTTCTATCATTCTAGTCTTTTGCTGAACCGAATTGCGCTTAATATCAATACCGTAAGCCCGAGTATAAAAAGTATAAGCAGGTCGAACCATAATTCTACAAAGCCCGTTCCTTTTAAAATCACTCCGCGGATTATTTTCATAAAATATTTTAGTGGAATTATGTGGGTAATGTATTGAATAGCTTCGGGCATATTTTCAATAGGAAAGGCGAATCCGGAAAGAAATACCATCGGCAGCAGAACTACAAATATTGCCAACATCATTGCCTGCTGCTGTGTTTTGGATATTGTTGATACGAACAAACCAAATCCCAGTGTTGAAAGAATAAACACAAATGAAGAGAACAATAGAAATGTAATGCTTCCTCTAACGGCAATACCGAAGATTAATTGCATCGCTGTTATTACAACAAGAACAGCTATGAAGCCCAAAATTGCGAAGGGAATTAATTTGCCCATAATTATTTGATATGGCTTTATGGGCGAAACAATAATCTGTTCGAGGGTGCCAATTTCTTTTTCCTTTACAATAGCTAGCGAAGTTAAAATCAAAGTTATTATAGAAAGCAGCAATCCAACAATTCCAGGAACCATAAAATTTCTTGTTTTCAATTCGGGATTGTACCAAACTCTTATTTCTGATTCAATCGTTGGAACAAGACTAATCTTCTGCCCATGCGAATCCAAATAGTTCAGCATGATGTCCTTAGTAAATCTGTTTACAACGCCTTGAACATATCCGGCAGAAATTGAAGCCGTGTTACCATCTGATCCATCAAATATTGCCTGCAGCGGTGCGGTTTCATTCCTTTCAATTTTTTCTTCAAAATCAATAGGAATAACTAATCCAAGTTTTGCATCGCCATTTTCAATTATAGTTTGGACATCGGAATAATTCTTTGCGAAATATTTCACATTGAAATAACCGCTGCTCTCAAGACCTTGTATAAAATTTCTGCTGGTTTCAGTTTTGCTCTGATCGAACACAATCGTCTCAACGTTTTCAACATCCATATTTACGGCATATCCAAGAAAGATAAGCTGAATGACGGGAGCGACAAGAATCATCCCGAACATTTTTGGATCGCGCTTGAACTGCAAAAATTCCTTTTTAATTATGTGGATTATCGTTCTCATAATTATGTTTTCGCTTCCTTTTTCTTGTTGATTACGGTTGCGGCAATTAGAAACACGGAAGTGTAGATCATAAGATAAATCAACTGAGTCCAGAATGCGTGCAGCCCAACACCCCTAAGCATTATTGCCCGTAACGCCACAATAAAAAATTTTGCTGGTGTAATATTCGTAAGTATTTGAATAACCTCGGGCATGCCGTCAATCGGAAAAATGAAACCGGACAATATCAATGACGGAAGCAGGGACGCAAATGTGGCAAGCGTAAATGCAACCTGCTGGGATTCGGAGACAACTGATATAAAAATTCCCATAGCCGTTGCAGAAGAAAGAAAAACAAGAGTGGTCAACAGCAGAAGCGCATAGCTGCCTTTAATTTCAATATCAAATAAAAGGTATCCGGCAATTATTATCAGAACCGCATTAAGAAGAGAAATAGTTAAATACGGCAGAGCTTTGCCAATAAGCAGTTCAATAGTGCTTAAGGACGAAACATTTATCTGCTCAATTGTTCCGCGCTCTTTCTCGCGGACTAAAGAGAGCGACACTGTTAACACCGCGGTTACAATAAGAATCAGCGCTATCAATCCCGGAAGCAAATATTTTGTTGTCTGTAAATCCGGGTTAAACCAAAATATCGGTCTAAAATCAATTGGCGTAAAAACTGTTCTTCCATAAGAAGACATAACTTCATTTTGATATTTTTGATTGAATCCAAATACAGCAGCGTTTATATAATTTGTAATTATCGCCGCAGTATTTCCATCTACTCCGTCTATAAGTATTTGTAACTTTGGGGCATCTCTGCGGGAAGATAAATTTTTAGAAAAATCGGTTGGGATAATTAGAATAGCTTGAGCTTCTTTTTTATTGAGCGATTCCGCAACTTCATCGTCGTTGGAAATATATTTCACAATTTCAAAATAAGATGAGCTTGAAATTGAATTAATAAAATCCCGGCTTATCTCTGAATTATCTCTATCCAAAACAACTAGCTGGATGTTGCGAACATCAAAATTTACCGCATACCCAAATATTCCGAGCAAAAAGACGGGGAAGAAAAAAATAACGAATATCATTCTCTTGTCGCGGACAAGCTGCTTAACTTCTTTTTTTGCTATTGCCTTTGTTCTTGCAACCATTTTACTTCCTGTGCTGGAGTAAGTGAATGAATACATCTTCAAGCGTGGGTATAATCTTATGAATTGTTTTTACTTCAATACTCTCCTTTTCCAAAAGCGATTCTATTGCCCGAAAGTCTGTGAAATTTTTACTTACGTTTATATGAATACTGTTTCCGAATATTGAAGTTTCGTGAACGAAGTTTTGTTTTTCCAGAAGTTCAAGCGCGTCAATAACCCTTGTGCATTCAATTTCAAGAATATCATTCTCCAAATATTTCGCTTTCAGTTCCTTTGAAGAGCCTTCTGCAATAAGCTTTCCTGCGTCTATCAAAACAATGTTGTGGCAAAATTCCGCTTCTTCCAAATAATGCGTTGTAACAAAAACTGTTATTCCTTCCGAAGAAAGTTCGTTTATCAATTCCCAAAAACTTCGTCTCGAAATAGGATCGACGCCGCTTGTCGGTTCATCTAAAAAAACAATACCCGGTTTGTGAATTACCGCTGTGCCAAGTGCGAGCCGTTGCTTAATTCCCCCTGGCAGCGACGCCGTTAATATTTTTTCTTTGCCTTCGAGGTTGGCAATTTTCAAAACCCACTTTTTTCTTTCGGCAAACAAATGATTGTTTAGCCCATAAACACCGCCGAAGAAGTTTATATTCTCTTCAACCGTAAGATCATTGTAGAGAGAAAACCTTTGCGACATATATCCAATATTCAACTTAACGCTATTTGGCTCTTTTTTAATGCTGTATCCCGCAACAAGCGCATCGCCTTCGGTTGGCTCTAGAATTCCGCACAGCATTTTAATGGTTGTTGATTTGCCTGCGCCGTTTGCTCCGAGAAATCCGAATATTTCTCCCTTCTTTACATTGAAAGAAACATCATTTACGGATACAAACGAACCGAATTTTTTTGTTAAATGATTAACTTCAATTGAGTACAATTACTCTCCGATGTAAAAAACTTTTCAATAAATTTTTCTTCCAACTGACTCGTTCAATTTAATACGCGACAATTGTAAATCGATTAGCGCATTGGAATAGTTGGTTCTTGCCTTAAGAAGCTCAACCTCCGCATCAATTAGTTCCGCGCTTGCGGTAAGCTGAGTGTAATATTTTTCTTTTGTAATTCTAAAGTTTTCTTCTGCAGATTGAATTGTCAGTTCGTTTAATTCAACCTTTTTTAACTCGCTCAGCAATGTCAAATAGTTCTGATAAACTTCTACTTCGATGCCCTCTTTCAGCAGAGCCACTGATTTTTCTGTCTGAAATAAAGTCTGTTTAGCTTGGGCAGTTTTTGAAGAGGTTTTGCCCCAATCCCACAAATTCCATTCTAACGCAATTCCCAAATCCCACGTATCGTAGAATTTGTCTTCCAAAGGCAGAAATCTCTGATTGGGGCGCATATAATAAAAATTGCCAAAAGCAAAAACTTGAGGATACCAATTTGATTTAGCTGCATAAATACTTTCAACCGCTGCCTTTTTCTTAAATGCAAAAGCTTTCAATTCCTCTCGGTTCCTCAGCGCTTCTTCCAAAAGCGAATCATAATTTTGGTCATCCATTAGTTCAGATAAATTCACATCGCTAACCGAAGTCTGCGAGTTAAGTTTTAATCCAAGATTTTTATTAAAGATTACTCTTGCAAGCTGTTCACGGTTTTCAGCGTCAACGAGCATTAATTCATTATTTGCAACGTGGACTTTTAACTTCAGAAGATCATTTGTCGTTGTTAATCCATTCTTTACAAAATTTTCTGTGTCCTTTAAGCGCATCATCACATAAGCAAGATTTTCTTCAATAAGTTTTTTGGCTTTAACCGCTTTGTGATAATTCCAAAAAGATTGATGTATTTCCAAAGCTTTCTTATTCACCGCCTTTTGATGTTCAACTTCTATCGCCTTGCTTTGATTTTCGGCTGCTGATTTTACCGAGGAAAGCATGAACCCTGTAAACAGCGGCTGCTCAATCGAAAGTTGCGCTCCATAGTTGTCATAAATTGGATCTTGAATTTTGAATTTACCCGCCGCAAAAGGAACGTTGACTTCAAACGGAGTTACTTCGCTCAATTTTGTGTAATTGGCGACGAGCTTTATTTGCGGAAACATCTGAGCGGTCATTTCGCCGACTCTTTCTTTTGAACTCTCAAGAATGGATTGGGATATTTGTATTTCCTTGCTGTTTGCCAATCCCATTCTAAGGCTTTCTTCGAGAGTCATCTCTGTTTGCTGTGCCTGCGCTGCAATCGCTAATAGAAAAATCACTAAAGTTATTTTTTTCATTTTCTGCCGATTTATGTTTTTTACTTATTTCAAAAACCTTTTATTTTATACATGAAAACATTCTCCAGCGAAGGCGTTGTCTGCCTTATACTAGTAACGAAAACGTTGGAATCACTCAAACTGATTTTTATGCGTTCGGAATCTTCCTTATAATTATTTACAACAGCATTAATTCTATCGCCAAACATTTGAACGTCGAAATCAAAATTATCCTTCAGAATTTTATATGCCGTTCGAATTGGATTGCACACAATTTCCACAACGTCTTTTTGAATTTCCTTTTTAATATTTCGCGGCGTATCCAGAGCAATAATTTTTCCTTTATTCATCATTGCAACTCTATTGCAGCGTTCGGCTTCGTCAAGATACGGCGTGGTCATTATTATTGTTATTTCCTCTTTCAGAAGATTCGAAAGTATCTTCCAAAAATCTCTTCTCGAAACAGGGTCCACTCCCGTTGTCGGCTCGTCCAGAAAAAGAATCTGTGGTTTGTGAATTAAGCTGCATGCAAGCGCAAGTTTTTGCCTCATTCCGCCCGAGAGTCTATCGGCTAATCTGTCTCTAAATTTAATCAATCTAGTAAATTCAAGAAGTTCGTTTCTTCGCTCTTCATAATCTGATACGTTGTGTATTTCCGCAAAGAATTCAATGTTTTCATCAACGGACAAATCGCCGTAAAGACTGAACTTCTGCGAAAGATATCCAATGCTTTTTTGAATCTCCTTTTTATTATCCGCAATATTTTTATTCATTAAAGAAACATTACCGGAATCGAAATTTATAAGTCCGCACATAATTCTAATAGCTGTGGTTTTTCCTGCGCCGTCAGGCCCAACCAATCCGAACATCTCGCCCCGATCTACTTCGAAGGAAATTCCGTTTACCGCTTTGACTTCGGAATAACTTTTATACAGCGAGTCTATTTTAATAATGTGATTCATAAAAATATTTCAAGATTATTCATCATTCAAATTTATTACTGCATCTGCAGGCAGCCCGGCTTTCAGTTCAAAATCCGGATTCGGAATTGAGATTTTAACTTTAAAAACCAGCTTTGTTCTTTCATCCTTTGTTTGAATATTTTTCGGAGTGAATTCCGCTTCCGAAGAAATAAAGCTGACCCGTCCATCATAAGTTTTATTTTCGAATGCGTCAATGGAAATTTTAGCCGTCTGTCCCAATTTAATTTTTGGAATTTGCTTTTCAGAAATGAAAACCGATAATTCCACATTGCTTAAGTCAGAGACTTTAACTAATGAAGACAAATAGGTTACTGTTTCTCCTCTCTCTGGAAATACTTTTAGTAGAAACCCATCAATCGGCGAAACGATATACGAATCGCGAATATTTTTTTGAATCATTTCGATTTGTGCGCAAACAGCATCGTAATTAGCTTGTACTTGTTCAATCTCTTCCGGACGAGCAATGTTTTTTATTTTTTTCAAATTCTCTTTCGCAGAATTATACTGCGCCAATGCCACATTATATTTGGCTGAGACATCATCCAATTGCTTTTGAGTAACAGCGTTTGATTCGAACAATTTCTCGAAACGCTCTTTATCCTTTTGGCTTTGCTCATAATTAATTTGCGCTTGCTTTAACATCTCTGCCGCTTGACGGATATCTTCGATTCTGGCGCCTTTTTTAATTAACCCAAGTTGAGCATTTGCCGCTGCTTTTTGAGCGTGAACTTGTTTTAATTGTATTGACAGAGCTTCATGGTCAATCACAATTAATGTGTCGCCTTCTTTAACCCAGGAGCCTTCCTCTTTAAGTATTAGCTTTACTTTTCCCGTTGAGAGCGAGCTGAGAACAACATTCGTCACTTCTATTGTGCCGGATTCTTCGATAACATTAGCATCGTTCCCATTGCCGCACGCTGAAAGCGCAAATATGATAATGCCAAATAAAATTATAGAAACTGCCTTTTTCATTATTTGTTTTCCGTTTCTAATTGTTTATAAATTTTTCTTCCCTTTTTAGTTAAAATGCCCTTGAAAATAATATCAAGTGTTATTTGGGCGGCATCCTTTGCCGAATAGCTGTTTTCTACTAAGAATTTTGGATTTACTATTTCTTGCACCGAGGCAATAATAATATAATAAATTATTTTAGTTGGCTTGTCGTCAATTAGTCCTTCGGATTTTCCCTGCTCAATGATTTTTGAAAAGTTCTCCGCAATTGCCTTCGTCCTGAACTTATCAACTTCCTGCCATACATCGTTATAGCGCATTTTAAGATCAATCAGCCATCTATCAGAAATCTTTAATACAACATTGCGAAGAACATTGCTGATGCCGTGCAGTTTATGAACCGCGGAATCATTCCCTGCAACTACTGATTCAATTGTCTTTTTAACGGTTCCGGTTAAAAAAAATATAGCTTCCCGTATTAAAGCTTCCTTGTTGGGGAAATGCTTGTAAATAGTTTTTTTGCTCATTTGTAATTCGCGGGCAATTTCATCCATAGTTACATTTTTTAGGCCTGAACTAGTAAACTTTTCGAGCGCAAATTGGGTTATTTTTAATTTTTCTTGGGTCACTGGAAACTATTTATGTTTTTCTGGTTTCCAACTTAGCCAAATTGTGCGGGGATGTCAAGTTATATTTTTTTCATATGGCTTATTCTAGCCTAAAAGTTATTTGAGCTGTTATGCTTGATTTATATGCTTGCGGAATATCAAGCAGAGTGGAATTATCTTCAGACGATGCCGTAAAAAAGAGCGGCTCGCCTCCTCTTTCGTGTCTTCCCAGCCTGGTTTCTATTTCTGTCACTATTGCGAGCGTCAAATTAAGACTCTTGGCGTAAATTTCAGCTTCTTTTTTAGCCGAGGCAACGATTTGTTTAATTCCCCTTTCTTGCGCTTCTTCAATATTTGAAGTTGAAAAAACGCTTTTGAAGGAGCTTATCCCGCTCTGAAGCAAAAGAATTTGAAGTGTCTCATATTTACTAAAATCCGCAATTTTTATTCTAATTGTTTGAGAGGTTCTATAATTTTTCACATCAGTTCTAGAATTTGTGAGCCGATTTATATTTAGCAGTGAGTAAGCAATATTTGAGTCCTGAATCTCAAGCTGCTTCAACAATTGAATCAGCGCTATCTCTTTTTCTTTGTGAATTTTGAAAGCGATCTCGGCTGACTCATTTTCTGAGCTCAAATCAATTCGGAATATAACCTGGTCAGCCGGGATAGAAATATCTGTTACAGCTTGAATAGTAAGAAATACATAATTCCCTTCTTGCGCAACATTGCCGCAAAAGGATAGGAATAACAATGTTATAGAAAGTATAAGTTTCTTTGCGTGACTCATTATACACTCCTTATTTTAATCTTTTAGCATGACGTTTATTACAATTCAGAAATCATTCTTATTGCCTCTATTTTCTCTTCGTCTAATCCATTCAGATCATCAATTGATAAATAGCCTTCCCTTATTAAGATTCCGAACACTCTGATCAATTGAGAATATCTGTAATCATATTTTTCATCTACCCAGTCTCGCCGTGTGGTTAAATAATCGTGTAAACTCCAGATATCTTTGTTCTCTTTTATCTTTGCAACTTTCTCATAAATTTGATTCTTTAACTCCTCCATCTCACGATTATATGCCAGATCAAAAGAAGCTCGGGCAATCTTCTTCTCGCTCGGAGTCCATTTGAATTCACGAATACTCATTTTTTGCTCCAATTATTTTATCAGCATAACGCTTCAGTTAACCAGCTTGCTCGGATGGTTTTTATCAGGGGTAACCCAGAATAAATGCGCGCCAACATTGAATTGGATTGCTGATTGTATTTGAAATTGATTATTGTAAATCAAAAACTAATTTTAATGCTCTCTCTATTTCTGTTAGTTTGTTTTCTGATAGTTGCCCGCGAATTTTAACTAGTCTAAATTGATGATCAATTGGTCTTGTCTGAAGGCAATCTGCGATGGATTTTTTGGTAAGTCCATTTTCTTTTGATGGTTCTAAGAAAACGTTTGTGTGTACTTGAGCTTTCTTTTCGTTCCACGAGGTTATTGGAACAACTTGAATTACGGGAACCCTTTGATTGTAAACATCGTTCGTAACAACAATGCATGGTCTTATTTTGCCGGTTTCAGATCCCTTCACTGGATTCAAATTTATATCTATGACCATTCCCCTTTTTATCGATCTCATTTAGGCCAATCTTCAATTGCTGAGTTCGTCAAATCCCTTAATTCTGAATCCTCTTCATAAATCTCGGCATAAAGCTTAGCCGATTTTATTAACTCTTGCTTTTCTACTGATCTAATAAACTTTTCAATTGCAGACCGAACAAGCGAACTTTTATCTTTAAAGCCAAGCTCCCGATACATGTTTAAAAAATCTATGTGGTTCTCATCTAAACTTATTTTAGCTTGTTGCATAATAACCTCGTTTGGCTCTTAGAATAGTTCCAGTTTTCATGTCCAATATAGGGGTCTCAACTGTAATTATCAACACTTTGTTGGATGAATATACCCGTATGCAGGTGAGCTGTCTCCCAGTAGACATTAGATCACAAAACAGGATGCGCCATAAATATGAATATTGCCGCCTTGAAAAGAAGCGGTCAACTTGATGGGATAGTTCGGCATATTCCTAAAACTTAATTCCACTTTTTAGCTCAATGGTTGTATTTCGAGATTTTCGTGTTGGAGATTTTGTGGCTTTTGTAAAATCGTTAGTTATTACATGTAAAGTTTCACAAGGTTGTTAATACTTTTTCTCTCACTTAGTGAAGTAACATAACCTTTTGTGATATAAGATAATTCTGACGCTAGTGATATTTTATCCCAGTTAATTATGTCTTTGCTAATTCCTAGACTTATTCCAAGTCGTGGACTATTATTGTTTACTTGAAATGCAACTACTCCGCCAAACTTTAGTGAAATATCTTCTAATATTTGAGCTTGAGAGCTGTTAAGTAAACAAACTGTAAATAATACGATGCAGGCAAGTGTCTTTTTCATAATCAGTATAATTTTTTTTTCGGGGCGCATCGCCCATGGACTTTAACTCCTCTATCTTGCGATTATATGCCATATCAAAAGAAGCTCGGGCAACCTTCTTCTCGCTCGGAATCCATTTGAATTCACGAATACTCATTTTTTGCTCGATTTATTTTATCAAAATAATGTGGTTGCCGTTAACCGGCTTGCCCCGATGTTTTTTATCGGGTGCAGGCCAGAACAAGAATGCCGAATAGTTGCAAATAACTCTATTTATAAAAATGTTTCTTAGAACAACCTACCTTAAAGAGCAACTAAACTTTATAACTGCACAAATACCGCTCTGAAAAACGCTGACCGTGTTGATTGGCGTTATGTGCGTTTTTACTTAATATTCTTCTATCGATTCTCCGGGTTCATATATTTCACAACCACACTTATCTGGACAATCCAGTACCAATGAGTTTTTAGATTCATTTCTTATTTTCCACAATATTATTAAATCACCACCAGCTGCTAAAATAAATATTATTCCAAAACTGTATATGATATTATGCCCAATTACTAATCCAATAATTGCTGGCATGATTCCTAAAATGATAAGTGGTGCTAATACAACTATTCGATAATCTATAACAGACAATGGTTCTTTACAATGACAATAGGGAGTTAAAAGCTTCCAAGAAATCCCCAACTTTATACTCTTCATTCCTTGTTTGTTAAATTTTATCGCAAAAATACCGTGTATTAATTCGTGAATAAAAACACCTATCAAATAAATTAGCCAATAAGGATATTTATATGGGATTACTAGTTTCTACCAAAACAAGGAATACAAAAAGTAGAAAATGACAAAGATTGGAATCCCCAACAAGAGTGTATAAAAATTAGCTCTCCAAAAGCTAATTGATACATCTCGTTTTCTTATACTTTCTGTTTCCATAGCAATAAATTTATTTTTAATCTAATTTAGATATCAGCACCTAACGCCGAAAATAAGCGGCGGTGATTTAACAGCAATGATTTCAAAAAACTCCAAATTTTAACGCCACAAAAAAAGCCGGATTAATGTAATCAACACGAGCAACATTTTCACAGAAGTTCGACCAACTCAAAAACCTGAAAAAAGCCGCCGATAACACCCGTCCGCTTAATTTTTATTGTTATGTGAATTTGTTTAAAAAATAACACCTATTCTAAAATCAATTGAACTAGCTTTTACTTCTAAATTAGGATTTTTATATACCTCTCTAATATTTAGATCATACAATACTTCTAATAACAACCCATATTTCAATATTATTATTTCAGTTCCTACTCCAAATTTAAGACCGATCATATTTTTGTTAAAATCATCATAGAAATCACCGATTGGATAATTACTTGATTTTCCTATTTCAAAATCCATTCTAGGTCCAAATATTAAATAAGGAACAAGAAAACTAAAATTTATTTTTGGTTTTACGAGTAAAGAAATGTTTATGTAGTCAAACCTCACTTTTCTTAATAATGACTCCGTTTTATAATCATTATTTACTCTAATTGCACGATATAGCTCTTCTTGAAAACCTTTTTGAATATAGTTTATTTCGCCAATAAAACTTATAAAACACCAATCATAAAATTCTGCAAATACACCAATATTAAAACCAACCTTCTTATCCATAACATAATTACCCAATTGAGAATACTCCCATGTTTGATATGATACTGTTTCTCCGATTTTTATTCCATACTTATTTAGGAATTGCGAATAGGAAGAAGTTGCTAATAGAATAAAAAATATAAAAAATAGTTTTTTCATAAGAATCCTTTGAATTTAATATACCGACATAACGGCTGGTATCAGCGGACTTAGGCTTGTAAAACCTTCATTCGCCAAATCACCGTCCGAGCCTAAGTTCCGTTGCATACGATTGTTAGCCACTTTGATTAGTTGAAAACCAAGTAGTTGATATTATTTAATTTATCGCCTTCTTCCATATAAATATCAACTGATAGATTATATTGTTTTTCAATGTTCATAAATTCTTTCATACTGTATTTTTCACCCTTACTTTTTAGTAGTAATCTATATTGTCGATCATTTAAGAGCGAAATAGTATCACACAATTTTTCAAAAAAGTTAACAAGCTGATCGTAGTATTGACGATATTCAATAGGCACTGATTCATCAATATTGGAATCAATTTCATGTAATTCTTGTAATTTATCACTAAATAAATCAATCAATTTTTCAGTTTGATTGAATATATCTTGAAAATCTACCCTTTTAAACAGACTTAAAAAAGTAGCAGATTTTTTAAAAATTGTATCATGGATTTTAATATAAATTGACAGAAGGTCATGAACTTCTGCCG
>JAHJTX010000009.1 GCA_018829545.1 Bacteroidota bacterium
TGGCAGGAAGTAAATACCCTAGATTAGTTATTATACTTTTGTTAACTTATTGACAGAGCTAATACATTTAGCCATTATTTTATACGTCACTGTATTTGTGAAATTATGCACTAAGTCACCAAAACACTAAGGAGTTGAGATGCAATAATTTCTGTGTTGTTTTTGTGTCTTCGAGGCTTCGTGGCAGCTATGTTTTACTCGAAGCGCGAATGACTTAAAAAACCTGCTTTGTAAACAGCTCTTTCTCCTCTTCAAAATTTAGATGTGGATACTTTTTCTCTAATTCTTCAATCATCTTTAACTGGGCTGATAAAAAACTTTGATGACTCTTGTTTTGAGGATTTCTTACTCTATGCTCAGCGGCGCGGACAATCTTTTCAACTTCAGTAATAACTTCTTTGCAATTTAGACTTAATAATGCTTCCGAGAATTTTTCCCAAATGTAATTCACCGCAATATCATTCGGATGGACTAAATCCTTATCATAAAATCTATAATCTCTCAGATCGTCCATCATAATTTCGTAGGAAGGAAAATAATAGCAGTTCTCAAATTTCTTAACCGCTTTATCCACCGACAGGAGCAGCGTAGATTTACTGACCTGATTTTCCGCAAAACCGTCTTTCAAATGTCTTACGGGACTAACCGTAAAAATAATTTTCGCCTCGGCATTTAGGCTTTTGATTAATTCAACAGTTTGGGAAATGCAGGCGCAGCATTCATCATAAGACAGAAAGTATCTATTAAACTCTTTTGTAGGAATTTTATGGCAGTTAGAAACTACAATCCCTCTTTCAATATATTCGTAAACATACGCCGTTCCGTAAGTTATAATTATTGAATTGCCTGCGTTTAAATACTTTTTTGTTTCTTCCAATTTTAAGTTGATTCTTTCCAAGCACTCTTTTAATTCAGAGTTAGAAAATCTGCTGTGATGATAAAAGCTGTGGTATTCGCCCTGATAAAAGAGCAAATCTTGTTCTTCAAATTTCTTGCTGCTCTTTATCAACTCCAATGAATTGTAAATAGACGCCGGATTGTAAATTACTCCGAAAGGATTTTCTAAAATATTGAATTTCAGCCGTTTCATCATCCGCGAAATGTTCTCCGCAAAACACGAACCGATAGCAACTATTGTATCGGCGTGCTCAATTCGATAACTGAACTCAGGAATTTTAAGCTCTGTTCTAAACCGCATTTTATAAACCCAATTAAATGTACTTCAATATAATTAAGAAAAATAAAAATAGTTGTCTTAACCAAAACGAATTGATTTCTTAAAACAGAAGAACTCTTCAATTCAATTATTTTTTACATTTCTAAGGAGCAATAGCTATATTGCTTTCTTTTTTTTGAGACCTTATTACACTTGAGGATAAATAATCCGGGGGAGTAATCCTTTTCAACTTCCTTTTTATTTTTAGACATTTTTTTTGATTTTTCTCGTTCAGGTTGAAAATGAATAGATTCATATTGCGTTTACCGTTTCTTGCTGTTCTTATTATTACGCTGTTTTTTACTCAGAACAATTTGCGCTCACAGCAATTCGGAAAGCTGCGGGGATTCGTTTCGGATTCACTAAGCGGCGAAGTATTGGCATTCGGCAACGCATACATCGAAGCGCTCAAAATCGGCGCTTACACGGATGAGAACGGCGCTTTTCTAATAAATAAAATACCCGCAGGAAAAAATTACTCGGTTATAATTTCTTACGTCGGTTACGAGAGCAAAACTGTTAACGCCTTGATCTCTTCTAATAAAATTACCGTCATTAAAGTAGCGCTTAATCCAGTCGGATTTGCGATGCAGCAAATCGAAAAAATTGGGAAAAAGATTATTGGAAAAAACGCCACAGATATTGGGCTGGAGCGGATTGACGTACGCAAACTTGAAATTCTTCCCAAAGGAGTTGAAGCTGACGTTTTCCGTTCCTTGCAGTTTCTTCCCGGAGTAAGATCAACCGGCGATGTTAGCGCAAGATATTACGTTAGAGGCGGGGCGAGCAATCAGAATTTAGTTTTATTAAACGGTATTACAGTTTATAATCCTTTCCACGCATTGGGATTGTTCAGCATTATTGATCCGGATATGATCAATAGCGTTGAATTTTATAAAGGCGGTTTTACATCGGAATACGGGGGAAGGCTTTCTTCGGTTTTGTCTATTGTTTCTAAAGACGGCAACAAAAACAATTTCGGATTAAAAGCAAGCTCCAGTTTTCTGTCTGCAAAAGCGCTTGTAGAAGGACCAGTTCCTAACGGTTCTTTTATGATTACTGCCAGAAAAAATTATTCCAACTATGTGCTGAAAAAATTCTTAAACGACAAAGAAGCGCCGGTAGAATTTTATGATGTCTCGTATAAGTTAAATTATGCCAATCCCGACATGTTGAAGAACGGGAAGTTTGTTTTCTTTGGTTTTTTAAGCAGCGATATGTTGGATGAAAAAGATCCTCTCCGCGAGGAATTTAAGTGGCAAAACAATCTTATTGGATTTAGATGGATTCAGTTTTATGATACGCCGCTATTTACAGAAGTGGGAATTTCTACGAGCGGGTTTTTGGGCGAAGTTAAACCGAACTTAAGTAACGCTCTTGAAAGGTATAACAAAATCAGCGATCTAACCATGCACACCGATGCGACATATATTTTTGACAGCAAGGATGAATTAGCGGTTGGCGCAAATTTCAAATTGATTAATTCTGAGTTGTACCTCGAAAATCAGAAGGGCGCTGTTTCGGATGTGTCAACATCATCCGGTAATTTTAGTTTGTATGCCAAGTATAAGTTTTTGCGGTCCGAGAATTTTGGCATTGATGTAGGAAGCAGAATTAATTTAACCGGAATGAATAAGCAGGGCGGCTCGTTTTTTCCTGAACCGCGAATAAGTTTTACATATAGAGTTATTCCCGAAATTGCCCTCAAAGGAGCGTGGGGAATCTATCAACAGGAACTTGCAACCATTTCCGATGAGAATGAAGTTATTTCTTTATTCGAACCATGGGTTATTACGCCTGATTATTTAAAGCCTTCGCGAGCTATTCATTACACAGGAGGGTTGGAATTTAATTTCTGGGGAAATACAAAATTTACTATTGAAGGTTATTATAAAGTTCTGCAAAATCTTCCTATCGTAAATGATAAAAAAGTTTTTTCAAGTGATCCGGATTTAGTTGCCGGCAGCGGTGAATCATACGGCTGGGAATTTTTATACAATATTAATTATAATCGTATCAGCTTCACTTCTTCCTATTCGTTAAGTTGGGCGTTCACAGAAGTTGACGATTGGGTTTACTATCCCAAATACGATTCACGCAATTCGGTGAATTTATCGCTCGAATATAACCTTGGCGGCGGATGGACTGCCAGCGCAGTTTGGATTTACAGTTCCGGGCTTCCTTTTACGCAGTTAATTGGATTTTACGATAAAACATATTTCGGCAGCTTTTACGATGAATGGTATTTGAGTCTTGATGAAAGACCATTTTCAATTCTCGGAGATAAAAACGTTGGACGGCTTCCGGACTACCACAGGCTTGATTTAGGCGTCTCTTATAAATTCGCTTTGTTTGCGGCAAACTTCAGCGTAGATGCCAGCATAATAAACGTCTACGATAGAAATAACATTTTTTACTTTGAAAGGGATACGGGCGAAAGAGTTAATATGCTGCCGTTTTTACCAACAGCTACAATAAAGATGGAATTATGAAAAAAGAAATATGCGTTCTAATTATTGCCTCCGGTTTATTCGGCTTATCATGCAGCGATGACTTAAATCCAACGGGTGATTTTAAAGAAAAATATATTTTAAATCTCGTGATGCGCGGAGATACTACGCTTCAGTATGCTACTCTTTCAAGCAATTATTCTGTAGGCGGTTTCGATCCTTATGAAAACACCACCGATCCGGCTGTTTCCGGAGCAGATATCCGCGTTTGGCAGGGAGATTCAGTTTACGTTTTTGAGGAAACTACTGTTCCACGCAGTGCCGATTCAAGATATTCCGGAGATAAAATTGCCTATAAAAATAATTCATTTGCGCTAGAAAGATACGGCAGACCGATTGAAGTTGAAGTTGTTCTTCCTCATGGGAAAAAATTGAAGGGCTATTCAAAAACGCCGGAGCCTATAGAATTTGATTTGCAAAATGCTTTGTCTGTTCCTTCGGAAAAGGATTTTTTCTATTTCAAATGGAACACTTACGAGGGGCAGGTTTACTTTGAGCCGAGATTTATTTTTAATTATGTTGTCTCGGACGGTATGAATAAAGAATCAAAAACCAAAATTGTTCCTTCACGCTATCACGAAGTTGACGGTAATATTGAGCCGTATTTTCCTAAACCGTCAAACAATCCTTTGTTTTCGTTATCAAAAGCTGCGTTAGATTCCGCGATGATAGATATTTCAAGAGGCAATTCGCAAAAACAGAATTACACAATCTATAACGCTTATATGGAAGTTCTTGTTTACGATAAAAGTTTAACCAGCTATTATGTTTCAACCAATCAAGCTCTTGATGGTTTTTCGGTAAAAGTAGATGCAACGGATTACACAAATATTGAGGGCGGTTTAGGAGTTTTTGCCTCTTACAGAAAGCAGTCGCTAAAAGTAAAACTGCTTAGAAATTATATTGAATCATTCGGATATAAAGCCGGCGTGCCGGACTAAAAATAAAGCGGCGCGAAAATAATTCCGCGCCTCTTTATTCGCCTCAAAAAATTATTACAATTTTTCAGAGTTTTTGGAAAGATAGTCGGCAACGCCCGCCGTGCTTGCTTTCATTCCGCTTTCGCCTTTATGCCAGCCTGCAGGACAAACTTCGCCGTGTTTCTCTGTAAATTGAAGCGCGTCAACCGTTCTTAACATTTCGTCAACGTTTCTTCCTAAATCTAAATTATTTACCGTTTGGTGCTGAACAATTCCTTTTTGATCGATTAGGAAAGATGCTCTTAAAGCAACTCCGCCCGGATGTTCAATTCCATAGTCTTGAGCTATTTTGTGATTAACATCCGCAACTAATGGAAACTGAACATTGCCAATTCCGCCTGCTTCTACCGGAGTGTTCTTCCAAGCAGAATGTGTGTACTGAGAATCGATTGAAACGCCAATAACCTCAACGCCTTTTTCTTTGAACTGGCTTAATCTTTTATCGTGCGCAATTATTTCGGTAGGACAAACAAAAGTAAAATCCAATGGCCAAAAAAACAATACAACGTGCTTGCCTTTATAATCTGACAATTTGAAATCTACTTTGATGGATCCATCGGGCATTACTGCTTTTGCCGTAAAATCCGGCGCTGGTTTTGCTACTAATACACTCATGTAATTCTCCTTTTATTATAATTATTTGTTTGATATGAAGTCAATTTAGGGTGTTCAAAAATATGAATAAACCAATTCAACTGCTTAATAAGATGCCGTGTCGCATAATAAGGTTCAATAAAATACTATTATTCTTCGTCATTCAACAATTCAAAATTATTCCCGCTAAACAGTGAACAGCAGTAGATTGATGGGATTCATTTTTTTTACTGCTTGCCTTTTGTTCAATTCTTTATATTCGCACAAATTCCATCTAATTGAAATTCAATTAAACATAACAATTGTTTTGTGCGTTTCGTTTCTTTTTACAAAAAATATTTTCTGCACTGGAAAAAGCAAAGAATTTCTTAACCCAACTTACACACAGTAAAATATAAGTGCATATAAATCAATGAGTTAAGAGACCGCGATGCCGGACAGCGCGTAATTACAGTTAGTCCGAAAGAGATTTAACCCAAATCCCTGTGAATAATTTTATTCCACTTTCGCCGCTTCATTACTTCCTCAATAGAAAATTTTGGACAAAAAAAAGCCCTCACCAAGTGAAGGCTTCGAAAACCATCAAATGACTGTTAGCCTTTTATGACTGCACCCAATCCTTTTATCTGATAAACTTTTTTAACTTCTTTTGTTGCACATTTATGCTCGCCTTCTTTCTTTTCCTTGTGCTCATCGGAGCATTTTTCTTCGCCCTCTTTCTTTAAGTATTCTTTTTCCGTTTCAACGTCCAATGAATAAACTTCGCCTTCAACTAAAGCTGTTTTGCCTTTGGCTTCCATTGGAAAGATAATTGCGCCGTCATCTACTTTAACTCTGATAGTTTCAAACTCTTTATCGCTTGCAACTTCAATCCAGCAGCCCATTTTAGCGCATACGTTTACAACTGTTCCTTCAACCAAAACTGTTTTGCCTTCGAAATCTGCAGGACTTTCGAGAATTGCCGAAACGTTTGTTTTTTCTTTTGTGGAAATTTCTTTCCCATATTTATTTGAATCTTGTGCATTGATTAGTGTGCTTATGAATAAAAGCCCAATAATTATTCTTGAAAGACTGCGCATATTTTTCTCCGCCTATTTAATTATTATATTAGTTTTGCAGTTCAAACTTACAGAGGAAACATCTGTATTTCAATTAAAAAGTAATTTTAAAAAGTTATAATATGAGCGGCTATATATTTACATCGCCATAGTAGAATCGCACAAAATCGCGAAAAAAAATTATGAACAGAAGAGAATTTGTTAAATCATCCGCAGCGCTATCTATTTTGTGTATTCCTGGTCTATTGAATTCCAAAACAATTTCTGCAAATAAAGTTACTGCCGGTGAAATAATAAAACCCAAAGCGCTTAAACCTGGCGATAGTATCGGGCTGGTTTCCCCGGGCAGCAGTATTGATGAAGAAGAATTAAAAGATTCTATAACTAACATTGAAAATCTGGGATATAAAGTTGTTTACGAGGATTCCATTTTAGACTCAACCGGATTTCTTGCCGGATTGGATGATGTTCGCGCTGATGAATTGAACAAGATGTTTGCGCGTGATGATGTGGATGGAATTATCTGCGCGCGCGGCGGATACGGCGCAATGCGCATTATTCCGCAATTGAATTATGAATTGATTCGTAAAAATACAAAAGTGCTTTTAGGATACAGCGATATAACTGCTCTCCATTTTGCTTTGTACTCACAGGCGGGAGTTGTTTCATTTCATGGACCGGTGGGCATTTCAACTTTTAACGAATACTCGATTAATTATCTTCAAAGTGTAATAGGCGGAAGCTCTAGCTCGCTCGAATTCATTTCGTCAAGTGAAGATTTGTTGAAGGATAATCAAGCGTATCAACGATATGTTATTAATGGCGGATCGGCAAAGGGAGAACTTGTTGGCGGAAATTTATCAATTGCAGCGGCGCTTATTGGCACACCCTACGATGTAAGTTATAAAAATAAAATTGTTTATCTGGAAGATATTGGCGAAGAACCATATCGAATTGACAGAATGCTTACGGAGTTACTTTTAGCCGGTAAGCTGCAAGAGTGTTCCGGAATTGCGCTTGGCGTATTTATGGACTGCGAACAGGATAAAGAGAAACCCGCGTATAAAAATTCTCAATCGTTAAAGGAGGTTTTCTTCGATAGGTTAGAACCACTCAAAATTCCAACGGTTTACGGCTTGTCTTTCGGTCATATCAGCAATAAATTTACAATTCCATTTGGTGTCAAAGCCGAACTCGTTTCCGATAATTATAAACTTAGATTGCTCGAAAAAGCGGTCAAATAAAATCAAGCTGGATAAAGATGTTCGCAAAAATTGTTTTTCCGCTTCCGTTTAGAAACGCTTTTACCTATTCAATTCCGCCGGAATTTGAAAGCTCTGCAAAAGTAGGCGTGCGCGCTGTTGTGCCTTTCGGGAAAAGAATTTTAACGGGATACATAATTGATATCTGCTCAAAAGCGGAAACAGATCACAGTATAAAAAATATTAAAGATATTCTAGACGATAAACCGATTTTCGACAAAGACTCGCTAAAATTTTACGAATGGATTTCCGAATACTATTTAAGTTCATTGGGCGAAGCGCTCCGCAATTCCGTTCCGTATGGCTCTGATGTTGAGACGAAAAGGAAAATCGTAGTAGATCAGAAATACTGCATAGATATTTTTGATAAAGAGAAAAATCAAAAAACTCTTAAGTCTCTGCTGCTGAAAACGCTGGCAGAAAAAGAAACGCACAGTATTTATTCGCTTCAAAAAAAACTAAAGAAAAAAAACATTTATCACGCGATTCGTTCTCTCGAAAAGGAAGGCGCTTTAAGCGTTTTGGATGAGCTGGACGAAGGGAAAGTGCGCGTTAAAAAACTAAAATTTGTGAAACTTACCGCTAATCTTGATGAAGTATATAACCTGCTTCCCGAGATAGAGAGGCGATCACCCAAACAAGTTGTGCTTTTGCTTGAGCTGCTTTCTAATCCTACGGAAGAAATTCAGCAAACATTATTGCTTAATAAAACAAAATCTTCGCAGAGTTCTTTGAATTCTCTTATTAAGAAGGAAATTGTTGAAGTGTTCGAAAAAGAAGTTGTCCGCGAGTATCAAGATGAATATTCCGAAGAGACAAAAAAAATAAAACTTACCGGGAATCAGAAAAAGGTAATTGATGAAATTATACCTTCTGTTGCGGCGAATGAATTCGGAGCATTTTTACTTCATGGCGTTACCGGAAGCGGCAAAACACAGATTTATATTGAATTGACCAAAGCTGTTATAGCCGGGGGGAAAACAGCAATAATTTTGGTCCCCGAAATTTCACTAACTCCGCAAATCACTTCCAGATTTGTAAATGTGTTCTCGGATAAAGTTACCGTACTTCACAGCAGAATGTCTTTGGGAGAAAGATACGATTCGTGGAGAGGAATAATATCCGGAAGGTACAGCGTGGTTATTGGCGCTAGGTCTGCTTTGTTTGCCCCGTTAAAAAACATTGGACTTATTGTCGTTGACGAGGAGCACGATTCAAGTTACAAACAAAACGAGATTGTTCCAAAGTATCAAGCGCGAGACTCTGCAGTAATCAGAGCGAATTTGAGCGGCTGCCCAATTCTGCTCGGCTCAGCTACTCCCTCTCTTGAAAGCATGTTTAACGCCGAACAAGGTAAATACAAATTACTGGAACTGAAAGAACGTATTGACGATGCAAAGCTGCCTTCAATAAAACTTGTTGACGTTACTTACGAACAGAAACAAAAAAAAATGGATAACGCCTTCAGTCACATTCTTTTAGAAGAAGTGGATAAAAGATTAACTCGCAAAGAAAGCGTAATAATTCTTCAAAACAGAAGAGGATTTTCTACGCAGGTTTTCTGTCAGGACTGCGGTGAAATTGAACTATGCGGCGATTGCTCCGTTTCTATGGTTCATCATATTAATAGAAATATTATTCAGTGCCATTACTGCGGGCAAACAAGACCGGTTCCGAGAGCCTGCCAAAATTGCGGTTCGCTATCGCTAAAATTTTTCGGCTCCGGAACGCAGAGAATCGAGGACGAATTAGCATATCACTTTTCTAAAGCAAAAATTGATAGAATGGATTCAGATTCAATTTCTAAAAAAGGCGACCTCAGTTTTAAACTGAATAGTTTTAGAAAAGGAGAAATAGATATTCTTGTTGGAACGCAGATGGTTTCCAAAGGAATGGATTTTCCGAACGTTACGCTAGTTGGAGTTGTTTCCGCGGAAACAACGCTTTGGCTTCCTGATTTTCGCGCGGACGAGAGAACTTTTCAGCTTTTAACGCAGGTTGCCGGAAGAGCAGGACGAAGTAAAATTGAAGGCGAAGTAATTATCCAAACACAAAATAAAAACCATTTTGTTCTGCAGCGGGTTTTAAAAAACGATTATGACGGATTTTACAAAAACGAATTAAAATTGCGAAAGTCCGGCGAATATCCGCCGTTCACAAGATTGGCTTTGATTGAATCAAGAAATGAAAATGAAAAGAAAGCTCAAGAGGCGATAAAAGATTTTTACAATAGAATCAAGCAGCTTAAAACTAATTTAAAATTATTGCCGCCTGTGCCTGCCCTAATTTCTAAGCTCAGAGGATTTTACAGATATCATTTGATGATTAAAAGTTATAAGCATCTCGATCCAGGCGGAAAACACTTGCGTCAATCAATTAATGATGCCATGATCGATTACAATCAAAAATCAAAATTTAGAGATATCAAACTGATAGTTGATATTGATCCACAGAATGTTTTGTGAATTGAGACCTTCGAGGAGAACATTCTCCCCGAAGGAACTTAAAAATTTACATCATAAAACTTTTGAGGAAAGTGATTTTTTGAGCGAGGAAGAAAAACAGAATACTGAATCCTAACCACAATCCAAATACAACTGCAAAGTATTTTCCAGTCTCTTCGGATTTGAACATTTTTGCCAGACCGATACTCAATACGGCATAAAACCAGATTGAGAAAATGTCAGCCTTGCTCAAAAGAAAACCGAGGAACTCATCTTTTTCCATACCCATAATATCGGCAACGCTTGTTCCCGCCATAAATTTTCCCATTGCAAAAGCAAGAATTACCATAACAATTATCTGCAGAGCGGCTATGTAATATGGAAGACCGTAAGCAGCCATCGCAGACTTATATGAGCCATCGCCTTTGAGACCGAATTTTACGCCCAAAAACCATACTCCGCTGATAACAAAAAACAAAATGAACACTACAACTACAATTCCTACTACCTGAAACACTAAACCGGCAGTAGAATTTTTTTCCATAAATTCACGCGTCATTTCAATCCTTTGGTCAGCCGCTTCTTGAGTCATGGTGCCCGCTTCCACATCTTTATTCAAATTTTCTTCCATTTGAGCCATTCTTTTTTCAATGATGTCATACTTGATTGTGGGATTGTTCATCATCACGATATTCGATAATGCCGCTAAAACAATAACAAGAATTACAGGCAAAAGCCAATCTAATACTTTCGGAGGGAATTTTGACATTGATGAAAATACATTGCCTGGCTCCGTAAACACGCCTACCAGTTTATCCGCATGATTAAGTTCAAACTCCTCCTCTTCGGATTCAATTTGTTTGCTGGTAACTTCTTGGTCTTTCCTTTCTTCCATTTTGATCTCCAATTATTATTTTAATAGATAGAAGATGTATCCGTGTTCAAATATAATATTTTTATCCAATGTAATAACAAATAAATTTGAAAAATATTTAGCAAATTCCTTGCACAGTTTGCCAATAGGTTTTCAAAAATTTAAGTTTGGCTGAACAATAATAAGGATATCTATGAAAACCATCATCGAACCTTTTAGAATTAAATCGATTGAGCCGATTCGTTTTACAACTTACGAGGAGCGCAAACACATTTTAATTGAAGCGGGATATAACCCTTTTTTAATTCGCGCAGACGATGTGCTTATTGATTTGCTTACCGACAGTGGAACATCTGCCATGAGCGCTAAGCAATGGGCGGGAATAATGGAAGGCGATGAATCTTACGCCGGCTCCAGAAGTTTTTTCAGGTTTGAGAATGCCGTGAGGAAAATTACCGGCGATAAATTTATTATTCCAACTCACCAGGGAAGAGCGGCGGAAAAAATTTTGTTTTTCATTCTTGGCGGCGAAGGGAAATTTATTCCGAACAATACACATTTTGATACCACACGCGCAAACATTGAATTTACCGGCGCAGAAGCTGTGGATTTGTTAAATGAAACCGGCAAGCATCCGGAAATTCGGGCGGACTTTAAAGGAAATATGGATATTGCCGCGCTCGAAAAATTTATTCTCGATAAAAAACCTGAAAACATTCCTCTCGTTATGATCACGATAACAAACAACTCCGGCGGCGGTCAGCCTGTTTCCATGCAGAATATTCGAGAAGTAAAAGAAGTGTGTAAAAAATATAATCTTCCACTATTTCTGGATGCGTGCAGGTTTGCAGAGAATGCCTACTTTATCAAAAGGAGGGAAAAGGGTTATGAGAATAAGTCCGTTCTAGAAATAGCGCAGGAAATATTTTCCTATGCAGACGGCGCCACAATGAGCGCTAAGAAAGATGCGCTTGTTAACATCGGCGGGTTTTTATCACTTAACGATGAAAAATTAGCAGCGAAGTGCAGAAATCTTTTAATCGTTACGGAAGGATTTCCAACATACGGCGGACTTGCAGGAAGAGATCTTGAAGCCGTTGCACAAGGTTTGGAAGAAGTTGTTGATGAACACTATTTGCAGTATAGAATTAGATCGACAGAGTATCTCGGAGAAAAAATTCTTGAAGCGGGAATCCCAATAATTGAGCCGCCTGGCGGTCATGCAATTTATATTGATGCAAAACGATTTCTGCCAAACATTCCGCCGAGGGAGTATCCGGGACAGTCCATAGTCTGCGAACTCTATTTAGAAGGCGGCGTCCGTTCCGTTGAAATAGGAAGCGTGATGTTCGGCAAATATGATAAAGCAACCGGAAAACTTATTCCGCCGCCGATGGAACTTGTAAGATTGGCAATTCCAAGACGGGTTTACACTCAGAGTCACATTGATTTTGTTGCCGAGGTTGTAATTGAGGTGTTTAAAAAACGCAATGAATTAAAAGGTTATGAGATAATCGAAGAAGCTCCGGCGCTGAGACATTTTACTGCAAAATTTAAACCGATTGGAAACTAGTTTTGAAGCTGAAAAAATCATGCTCATATAAAACCAAATATCAGGTGTGGAGAATTTTAATTTCCGCACCCGATAAAATATTTATTGAAACCCGTGATACTGAAAACAAGCAGGTGTTTTTTAATTGTCAGGATATTTCTTCCGGTAAATTCTTGCTTAAAAACTTTCAGCATGACGAAAAGTACTGGATTGGAATTGAAACCGTTTGGCGGAACTATGTGATATTTCATAAGTACGCAAAACCAGATATGCCAGGACATAAATCAATAATTCTGTTCGATATTAAATCGAAAAAAAACATCTGGCAGAATAACGAGCTGACTTTTTTGTTTCACACTAACGATTTGATATACGCCTATCAAACAACTTTTTCGGGCAGAAAATTTTATTCACTCAGTGTGTTAGCCGGCGAAACCTTGGAAGACTTTGGTGATGATTATTCGAAAATCAATTCCTTTCAAGAACAAACTCAGCGGAATGAAGATTACTCGGATTACACTTTCCCCGAATCATATTTTTCTCAAGACTCTGCTAATACAAATATTGACGCAATTATTGAGAAAATTAACGCAGAAAATAATTTGGTGGGTGAAATTGAATATATTTCGAAAGGTGATTTGTTTCTTTTTAACTACCATGTTGAAAAAACTACCGGCAATTTAGAAAATGTATTTGTGGTTTATAATTCTTCTAAATCAAAAATCATTTTCAGCGAAACAATTAATAAAAACATAAATGCCATTATCCCCGATTCGTTTTTTGTGTATAAAAATCTTCTTATTTTGCTAAAAAACAAAAATGAAGTTTCCGTTTTCGAGATTATTTAAGGCGGCAAAATGAATGTAACATTTGAAGAGAAAAAGTATCTGCTCAAAGAAGCTAGAAGAGAAATCAAATCTTTATTTGCAAAAGTTGCATCGTCTCCAATCGATTATAACGCAATGCCGGTACTAAAAACTAAATGCGGCGTATTTGTTACGCTAACAATTAATAAGCGGCTTAGAGGCTGCATTGGTTATGTGGTTTCTGACCAGGAATTAATTTACACTCTTAGAGACGCAGCAGTTCAAGCTGCGAGTCAAGACCCTCGCTTTTTACCGATCAGGAAGGACGAGCTTAATTCCATTTCTCTGGAAGTCTCCATTCTTTCTGAGCCATTTCCCATGAATAATTATGATGAAATTGAATTGGGAAAGCACGGTTTAATTGTAGAGGAAGATGGGAGGCGGGGCTTGCTTCTTCCGCAAGTTCCTTTAGAACACAAAATGAATAAAGAAGAATTTTTAAGCGCCATCTGTCAAAAAGCCGGGTTAGCCTCTAATTTGTGGAAAAGAAAAATCCTAAATTTAAAACTGTTTACGGCAACAGTTTTTTCGGAGGAGGATATAAAATGAAAGTAAGAAAACCTGCAGTTGCGGGAACATTTTATCCTTATAATTCCGACGAACTTAAAAAAACATTATCTCAACTCCTCGAAGAAAATATTCCCGATAAGAATTACAAAGATATTTTTGGAATTGTATCTCCTCACGCGGGATATGTTTATTCCGGAAAGAGCGCTGCATTTGCTATTAATGCTATCAAAAATCAAAAATTTACCACCGCGATAGTTATCTCCCCAAGCCACCGCGAATATTTTAAAGGAGTCTCAATTTATAACGGAGATTTTTACGAAACACCTCTCGGAAAAATTGAAATTGATAAAGAATTGTCCGATCAGTTTTTATCCGGCAGCGAGTCAATTTTTTATAGCGAACAAGGACACCGAAATGAACACGCGCTTGAGGTGCAGCTTCCGTTTCTTCAAATGATAAATGAAAACTTCAAACTTGTTCCTTTAGTTATCGGCGATCAAGGGAAAAAATATATTGACGAGTTAGCGTCAAAACTTGCGGAAGTGAGAACGTTGGATTCAATAATAATCGCGAGTTCAGATTTGTCTCACTTTTATTCAAGAGAAATCGCAAACAATCTCGATTCGAACGTTGAAAATAGAATCAACCGTTTTGAATACAATGAACTCCTCGAAGATCTAGTAGATGGAAAATCCGAGGCATGCGGCGGCGGCGGAATTGTTGCGTTGATGAAAGCTGCTGATATTTGCGGATTCACCAAAGCAGAAGTAATTTCCCGAACGGATTCTGGCGATGTTTCTGGCGACATATCAGGAGTTGTTGGTTATCTTTCCGCTGTTCTATTTCGATGAAAAATTGCCCTTTCTTGTAAATTTATAAGATAGGGGTTTATTGTTATAGCGAAGAATAATTATATTTGTAACCACAGTTCATAATAAATTTCTAAAACGACCGATGTCGTTTTTTTTGAGAATTAAAAGGATAAAGGAATCTTAATAAACTCAATATAAATTTATGGCGCTTCTATGGGCGGAAACATTAACTCTAAAAATATTCAGCAAAAGTTAAAAAAAGTATTTGAATCAAAATTTGGTTACCAAACTTCTCACTATTCGGTTTCACCGGCAAGCTTAGTTTTGCTTGGCGATCATACGCATTATAACGATGGAATAAACATTTCTACAACAGTTGACCGATATTCTGCGGCAGCAGTTTCGGTTAGAGAAGATGATTTAATTCGGATTCATTCGGAAGACGAGCGCTTCAATGCTTATTTATCACTTAATGAAATTTCGGAGAAAAAACTTGAGTGCGGAAGCGTTGACTTAAATTCCGTAATAGAATTGTTGAAAGAAAAGCAATTTATTAATACCGGATTTGATTGTGCGGTGCAAACAAATATCCCCGACGCGCTTGGACTTGGCAGGTTCGCATCTCTTCAGTTTACACTTCTATCTGCAATTAATTCAGCTTACGGACTCAATTTTAATTTGGAGAACATTATTGAGCTAGGTCATAAGGCGGGACTTAAAGCGATTGGAAAAATCTCAAACAAAACTCATTATCATACAATCAGCGGAAATAAGGCAAACAGTTTTTTCAAGATTGATTTTAGAAAAAACACCACGGAAATTTTCGACTTAAATTCGACTGATTACTGCATTGTTATATGCGAAACAGATGAGCTAATCGAAAATCCCACCGAAATTTGTAACGAACGAATTAGTGAGTGTGAAGTAGGAGCGCAGGCGTTAAGACTTTACATTTGGGGAATTAAAAGTCTACGTGATGTTGAATTGGCTTTCCTGGAAAAACATGCGCACGTATTGCCCAAAAGAGTCTATAAGCGGGCGCTTTATAATGTCTTAGAAAGAATGCGGTCGGACAAAGCCTCTGCTGCTCTCGATAAACATGACTTCAGCGAATTCGGCAAACTGCTCTTTGAATCGCATGCAAGTTTAAGAAGTGAATATGAAATTGGAAATGAAAATCTAGATTTTCTCGTCGATTACGCAACAAAATTTAATGGCGTATTGGGAAGCAAGTTGATAAGCTGTTCGCATATTCATTCAACGCTAAACATTGTGGAAAAATCTGAAAGTGAAAAATTCACAAGAAAAATTAAGCATAAATTTAAGCAGAAATACGACAGACTTCTTAAAACACATGTACTCAATATTTGTGATGGAATAAAAGCACAATCACAATAAAGGTAAATAGTTCTTAGAAAATATTCTAGAATAAAACAACTTGATTTTAACTTCCTTTAGTAATATGTTTTTACTCAAAATAAAGGAAGATGATGAGTTACTTTGAGGATTTTGATGATGATATTCGCAATTATCCGGACGAATCCGAAATAAATTCCAGAATAGAAACTTGCAAAGAGTTTGTTGAAGAGGGAACGACTCTTATTCATATTGATTATATAGAAGAAACCGTTCATTACTGCTTGGATAGCGACAAAGCAGTGGACGGTCTTTTTCTATGCAATGCTGTTACTTTAGTTGCGCCTTACAATTCAGAATTTTGGCAGTATACCGGTATTCTTTACAACAACAGTTTTAAATTTTATGAAGCATACGTAGCGTTCTTAAAATCTCTTACGCTAAATCCAAACGACGTTGAAACTTTATTAAATAAATCCATTGCCGAGGATAATTTGGGCATGTTCGATGATGCGGTGGAATCGTTAGAAAAAGTCCTCCAAATTGACCCCAACAGCGAAGAAGCATATTTCAGTTTGGGCGTATTATTTCAGAGGATGGATAATTACTCAGAAGCGATTGAATATTTTATAAGCGCCACTCAATGTGACGAGCATTACAGCGAAGCATGGTACGAATTAGGATATTGTTACGAAAATAATTCTCAATTTAACGAAGCTCTTGCTGCATACAATAAATTTCTTGAGATAGAGCCTTACAGTTCAACCGGCTGGTACAATCTTGGAATTGTTCACATTCGTAAGGAAGAATTTCAAAAAGCAATAAACTGTTTTGAATTGTCTATTGCAGTAAAGGATAATTTTTCGAGCGCATGGTTCAACTTGGGCGTTGCTTATGCAAATTTGGATTTGATGCCCAAATCGCTTGAAGCACTAAAACGAGCGAGTGAACTTGATCCTGAAGACGAAGCAATATGGTATACTTTAGGACAGGCATATGAGGATTTAGAAAAAATTCCTTTGGCTATTAAGTGCTACACTAAAGCAGTAAAGCTGGATCCGGATTATTTTGAAGCGTTTTTATCGCGCGGTTATTGCTATGACGTATCCGGTAAACTTCACTCTGCATTAAGAGATTTTAATAGAGCGATTCGGTTAACGGAAAATTCAATTGACGCTTGGGTTGCAAAAGCTGATTTGGAGTATTCGCTAGGGGAACTTTCGAAATCGATAAAGAGTTATAGGAAGATACTTGACATAGAAAAAGATAATTTCGAAATCTGGTATAAACTTGCAGAAACTTTGATTGAGACCGGAAATTGGATTGAAGGAAAAGATGCTTACAATGAATGTATTCGCCTTAAACCCAAAGATGCCAACTCTTATTATGGAAATGCAAAAGTGAATTTTCTTTTAAGCCAGACGAAAGAAGCTATTGAGTATCTTAAATCGGCGTTTCAGCTCGATCCCAAAATAAAGGAGGATTTCGCAAAAGAGTATCCCGAAGTGAAATCATCCAAGTTGTTTTTAAAACTAATTGAAGAACAGAAATAGTTAAATAGAAATTCTATGCAGCTTCTAAATAAATTTAATCATAATACCAAAATCATTGGCGTCGTCGGTCACCCGATCAAGCATTCATTTTCACCTTTGATGCATAATCTTGCTTTTCAGCTTGGCAATCTGGAGTATATTTATCTTCCGTTTGACGTTCCTGTCTCCGGATTAAAGGACGCGGTAAAAGGAATTAAAGCTCTCGGTATTAAGGGACTGAATGTAACTATTCCTCATAAAGAAAAGATCATGCCTTTTCTTGATAACGTATCCGAAGAAGCCGGAATTATTGGAGCTGTAAATACTGTTGTGAATGAAAATGGAATTTTATCCGGTTACAATACAGACGTAAATGGAATTATCGAAACATTAAATGGTTTTCGCGATGAAATTGCTGATTCTGAAGTAACCATTATTGGCGCAGGCGGGGCGGCAAGAAGCGTCATCTTTACGTTAATTCGATATTTTAAAGTGGGCAAAATTAATATAGTTAACCGCACCGAACAAAAAGCAGAAACGCTGAAAGATTATTTTACCGTTAAAATGTTTTTCGAAAATATTAAAGCATATGGACTTGTGCCGCCTGATCTAACGAATCTATTCAAAAGATCAAAACTGATAATCAATTCATCATCAATCGGCATGTTTCCAGAAAAAGAAGATAGCGCAACTTTTATTCAAGAATCTTTTATGAAAGACCAAATTGTGTTTGATTTGGTTTATAATCCGGTTAAAACAAACTTCTTAAAAATTGCCGAGTCGCAAGGCGCAACGGTTTTAAACGGATTAAGGATGTTTATTGCACAAGGCTCACGTTCATTTGAATTATGGACGGGTCAGGAAATGCCGAATAAGAAAATCTATAAAACTCTCAAAGGTTATATGGAAGGCGAGTCTACTCCAAAAAGCAAATAAACCGTTTCAACGGTTTTCAATTCTTTCTCAAAATTGAATTAAAAACCTTTTTGCAGTAGACTCATTAGTACAAATTAAAGCGGTAGCTCTCTTTTTTTGACTGTTGGTTTTTTGCTTCAAATTTATATCCAAATCTGTCGTAAAATATTTCTTTAATAAGTATGCCATCATTGTATTGGGCTTCCCGCAGAATACTGCCAGAGCTGTTATAATTAAAATATGGTCCATCCAATAAATTATTGCTGTAAACGCAAAAGTCGCTTATTTCTCCATTTAGAAAATACCAAGAGCAAGGACCGGATCTTTTTCCATCATCAAATTTTTCTTGAGACCATACTGCTCCGGAATTGTAAAAACGTTTAATTGTACCTTCGAGTTTTCCGTAATTATAATTAAGATCTGCTTTTAATTTACCGCCGGGATAATATTCCTTTGCCTTTCCATGAAGCAGATCATCATAGAATGTGTATTCGCCGGTTAGTTCTCCTTCATCATTATAAACGAAACTCAATCCGTTCTTTTTCCCGAGGATGTAATTTGAAATTTCAGCTAACGTACCGTTTGGACTATATCTTTTTATAACGCCATCAAGTTTTTCTTCACGGTAATATTGCTCAGATTCCAAAAAGCCGGCGTCATTGTAAAACTTATTTAATCCATCTAATATGCCTTCGTTAAAATGCTTTTCGGATTTTAACGTTCCGTTCCAATGATATTCGGAAAAATCTTCAATTACTTTTTCAACTTTACTTCCATAATCATATTTAATCCGCTTAACAACCTGCCCATGTTCATAAGCATCAATAACTTTAATTGAACCGTCGGCATAATACAAGTACGAAATTCCGTGAAGCATATCGTTTTGGTAATTTGCTTCAAGGGCAACATCGCCGAATGAAAAAAACACCTTTGTTGCGCCTTCTAATTTATCGTCAATGTAATATCTTTCAACTTCCAGTCCGCCTTCTTCCAAATATATTTTTGAAAGCCCATTCAGTTTACCGTTGGAGTAAGCCCATATTCCTTTTAAAGCGCCGCTCTTATAATAAGTTTTTGTAAATCCCTCCTGAACACCGTTTGTATAAGCCGGTTCTGCCCACAATTCACCTGATTCATAATACCATTTCGATAACCCTTCAAGTCTTCCATCTTGGTAAAGCCATTCCATGCTTAATGTGCCGTCTTCAAAAAACCACGTGGAAATGCCAACTTCCTTGCCGTACTCGAAATGCCATTCCTTCCACAATTGCCCGTTTTCAAAATACTCTTTATAATCGCCGTGTTTCTTTCCGAATAGAAAAGTTCCGGTGCTTTGAAGAGCGCCGTTCTTATAATATGTCTTTCTTGTTTCGGGGGTTGACTGCGCGGCTGCCGCAAAGTAAATAAAAATAGAAATTATAATTATGTATTTGGTGAATAAATTCATATGAGTCTTTTCAAAATTCAACGTGCAAACTTACAAAAAGATATTAACAATAGAGTTTCAAATCTGCTATATTGCATCCCAAATAATTAGGGCGGTTAAATGCACAAATTTGAACACAAGATTAGTTTCCTCTATTCCGACCCCGGAGGAATACTTTTTTACTCAAAATTGTTTGAAATAACTCATCTTGCATTTGAAGATTTCATTCATTCACTGGATCTTGATTTAGATTTTTTTTATGATCCAGTGTATGCGTTTCCAATTATTCACACCGAAGCGGATTATATCTCTCAAATCAAAATTCACGAAACAATATTGGTTGAATTGATTGTAAGCGAGTTGAGGGATTCGTCGTTTGAGATTAATTACTTATTGAAAAATGAAAACGTTTTAAAGGCAAAATCAAAAACAGTTCATGTGGCGGTGAATAAACAAAAATTTAGCAAAGTAACTCTTCCGGGTAAGCTGAGGGATAAACTTAAACTTCATCTAAGTTAAGATTAGTTTTCATTTTGTGCAAATCAACTTTTCCCAATTCAGTTCTTGGTATGCTCTCAACACAAAAAATCTTTTTGGGAATTTTGTAAGAAGAAATAATAGCCTGCAAATCTAATTTTATTCTTTGCAGATCAACTATTGAATTATTCTGTGTAACAATTGCCGCGCAGACTATTTGCCCCCATTCGTCATCGGGCAATGAAAAAACAGAACAGTCGCCTATATAATTCAGCTTCAGTAACGCATTTTCGACTTCAATTATGTTAATGTTTTCTCCACCGGAAAGAACAATATCGCTTCTTCTTGATTCAATAAACAGCAGTCCGTCTTTAATAAATCCAAAATCGCCTGAAATATATTTTGTGCCAATCAAGTCCATTTTGTTCTCCCTACTCGGGTCGAAATAGCCTTTGCTGAGAGTCTGTCCGGAAATGCATATCTCTCCTGAACCGGAACTGTTTTGGTTTGCGATAGATACTTTCATTTTCTCAAATACTCTGCCTGAAGAAGAAGTATTCTTTTTCAATTCTTCTCCGCTTACAGCAGAAATCATTGATGTAGTTTCAGTAGATCCATAAACTTTAACAATAGGCCAATTTTTATTTAAAGCTTTTGTAATTAGTTCGCTCTCGGATGGTCCTCCCCCAATATAAACGCTGCGGAGTTTTTTGTTTGGCTTAATCCCTTGATTGATAATACGGTTCAGCTGTATGGGAACCAGCGAAATTATTGAAGGTCGGTCTCGCTCAATTTGTGTAATAATTCTTTCAGTGTGCGGTGAAACTACTGTTAATTCAGCGCCGCAGAGCAATGCACGGAAAAAAATCATAATTCCGCCGATATGATAAAACGGGAGGCTGGATATGAAATTATCATTAGTTGTGTAATTATCAAAACTATCAGAATTATGAA
>JAHJTX010000054.1 GCA_018829545.1 Bacteroidota bacterium
AAACTGCAAACTGTTCACAGAAACCGAATGGTAAAGAGATAGAATCTCTAAACGCTAATAACTGATAATTTAATAGCCGATTAATTATGATAAAATTTACAAGACACGCAAAACGGAGAATGAGCTTATACGAGATTTCTGAGCATGAAATCACCTGTTATCTATTGAAAAAAGGAATAAAAAAATGAAAGTATCATACGATCAAGAAGCTGATGCTGCATATATAGAACTGTCAAATAAAAAACCTGAGGGTGTAATTGAAGTAAAAGAAGGCGTTAATCTAGACGTTACCGCAGATGGTATTATAGTAGGCATTGAGTTGCTCGATGCTGGAAAGAAAATCTCCCTTAAATCTTTTCTTTCTTATGAATTTTCACCCGGTTTTGTAAATAAAGCCATCTAAAATGCTCTTCTTTCATTTTTTTTCTCACAGCTCACTGTTTATCAATAAGCAGTAAGAATTCACAATTAAGAACTAAGGATGGAAAGATGATTATCATGTTAGAGAACTCTCGGAATCATACAACCTTACAACCATACATCCAATCAAGATGTAGTTTTTGCAAATTCTAATCACCGGCGGAGCCGGCTTCATCAGTTCTAATCTAGTTGACCACTTCATGCAGCTCGGCCCCGAGGTCGTCTGCCTCGATTACTTATCAATGGGCTTTGAAAAGTGGATTTTAAATTATTGACGGAAATCTTCTCTAGAAAAAGAGGAAGCAAAAATTTAATAGAACAATAGCATCACAGGAAAATATTTTAAATGACCTCAAATAAATTGCGTAAAGAAATTCATCTAAGAGAAGTGTTAAACGGAAAATACTGTTTGAGGAATTCCGCTTCAAATAGAATTTAAGATTAAGCGGAATTACGAGTTTATTTTCCGTAACATAACGAAGATGAATTTTAACAATTTATTTGTAGTCTTGACTTTTTGTTTACTTTTGTGTCAAGACAAAAGTAAAGGAAATAAAAAACATTATGAAAATACTTGTTACCAGCGGAGCAGGTTTTACAGGCTCTAATCTTGTTCAGAAGCTGAAGTTTTATAAAGATGGTCTTGCAAAATGTGAAAAATCGAATAAAACTTATCAATTATTAGAAGGTATTGTTAGAAAAGTTTAGCAAATATTGCCTATCCTCCCACTTGACTTCTGTAACTTTAGTGAAAGAACAAACTTATATTTAGGAGGATAAAAAGAGTAATAAAAAGTATAAATTTGAAAATGAAAATGTAAAAGAGATTGTTTAAGTGACTTTGTGTGAGCTTGTTTCTCTTTTGTTTTACCAATGCTATCGTTCATCACAAATTTCATCTTTATATTTTCAACAAAAATTTTTACTTCAAATATCCAATTTTACTTAACAATAAGGTAATCAAATGGTAACTTTGATTAAAAAAGGAATGCGCAAAAAGGAAATATATTCTTTGCTGGAGCATCATAAAAAATTAAATAGGAAAAAAATTGATCTCGAGAAATATTGCGGGATAATAGAACTAAAAGAAGACCCTATAATTACACAAAAAAAATTGCGTAATGAATGGAAATAGTATTCTTGTTGATACGAATATAGTTTTATACCTTCTTGGCGGTGATAAAACCATAATACCGTTATTGCAAGATAAACAATTGTTTGTGTCATTTATTACGCAATTGGAACTGCTTTCTTTTAAAAACCTTACCAAAAATCAAATTATTAAGATTGAAAAATTCTTATCCGAATGTACCATTGTTGATATTAACTCAAAAATAAAAGAACATACTATAAATATCAGAAGGAAAAATTTAATAAAGCTTCCTGATTGTATTATTATAGCTACTTCTTTATATCTTAATGTCCCGCTTATAAGTGCGGATTCTCAATTCAATAAAATTAAAGAATTCAATTTAATTTTATATCAGAAATGAAAAATTATTTATGAGGCGTATCTAAAAAGGTGGAAATGTCATTCTGAAGAAGCGAAGCGACTGAAGAATCCCTTGTTTTGCAACAACTTAGAGATTCTTCACTTTGTTCAGAATGACGCATAATAGCTTTTTAGAGGAGACTCATTTATTAATCTTTCTATAATGCATAAGCATTTTTTAATTTTAACAAAGGTAATTTCTGTAAGATACAAAACAACGTATCAATTTATGAAGGCGTTACACTTGAAAATTATGTTTTCTGCGGGCCGTAGATGGTCTTTACAAACATACTTGATCCTAAATGTAAGTACCCCCACAAGTCGGCGCGGAGTTTTATGTCAAGACACTAGTTAAAGAAGGCGCTTCTATCGGAGCTAACGCGACAATAGTCTGCGGCAATACTCTTGGTAACCATTGCCTTATTGGTGCCGGTACTGTTGTTACAAAAGATGTTCCGGATTACACGCTCATTATCGGCGTTCCTGGTAAAATAAAAGGAAAGGTGAGCGAAGCATGTAAAAAATTGATGTTTGATAAAGATGATTTTGCTTTTTGCGAAAAGTCAAATAAGAAATATAAAATATAGAATAGCATTGTGAAAGAAGTTGAATGATGATTAAAATAAAATTGATTTCTCCAGTTCTCCTTTTCTTACTTACTCCTTTTTTCCATAAATCAATTTTATTTATGAAGCAATACACCGTAAAGGAAATTGATTAACAAAAGTTCTGCGAAATTTTAATGTAGTAGGAAAGAGATATAAATTGATTGATAAAATCAAGTAAAAGTAATATTACTCTATTGTAGATTGCATGAACCTAATGAAATTCTCCAAAATAATTTTCTTATAAATACAATTTACTATCTCATTTATAAGTAACATGCTTAAAGAAATTCAAAATTGTTTTCATCAGGATAAAGTTTTATATTCTAAACACGCTAAAACTGAAATGGAAACCGAGGAATTTGGAATAATTAGAGAAGGGGAAGTATTAGAAGCCATATTGAAAGGGAAAATAATTAATGAATATTTTGATGATACACCTTATCCGAGTTGTTTAATTTTGGGTAAAACAAATAAGAATAGACCTTTACACATCGTTAGTGCATATTCAGCTGAGGAAGATATGTCGATTATTATAACAGTTTATGAACCTGATCCCAAAAAATGGATTGACTTTGAAAGGAGAAAAACATGAAATGTGTAATTTGTAAAAGCGAAGATATTGAATTAAAAAAGGTTGATGAAGAAATCAAATTTGAAAATGATATTATTCTCGTACCAATTGAGGTTCTAGTTTGCAACAATTGTAGTGAAAGGTACTATGAAAGAAAAACAATTCAACAATTGGAATCCATTAAAGAAAGAATAGAAAAGAAAGAAATTCCGGTAGAAAATATCGGGAAAATTTTACGACCTAAAGTTGCATACAAGCTGAGACAGATAGTTCATACGGCTGCTTTAGTGAATCAATTAAGCAGAGAACTTGCAGTTTAATTGGTGAGAAAATTAGTAGTTAGTTTTAATGAAGAAATGATGTAAAGCCTGCCTTCCCACAAAGTACAAATTAAGGCGGACAGGTAAAACAAATTAGAGTTCTGATTTTAAAGTATAAATTATTGATGAAGCGCGATGATGCACAAATATGAAGTAATAATATTTTGGAGCGATGAAGATAATTCATACATTGCAGAGGTTCCTGAACTGTGCCCGGATGCATGGTTGACGGTGCAAGTTATAAAGAAGCTCTAATCAATGTTGAAACTGTAGTTAATGAATGGATAGAAACTGCAAAAAAATTAGGAAGAAAAATACTAGTAGCCAAAGGTAAAAAATTAATTTCAGCTTAATCTTAGAAGTATAAATATAATTATTAAATTTAATATATAAAGAATAAAAACAAACTGATATCGGTAAATGCTCTACATCCATCTTTCCAATATTCCATTTATACTATAATTCAATAGTTTATAAAATAATATTTGACCCCAAATGCAAAGACCCTCAGGGTCGGGGCCGAGTTCTATATCAAAACTCTAGTTAAAGAAGGTGCTTCTCTCGGTGCAAATTCTACCGTAGTGTGCGGGCATACAATAGGGAAATATGCTTTTGTAGGGGCGGGAGCTTTAGTTACAAAAGATGTTCCTGGTTATGCGTTTGTTATCGGGAATCATGGAAAAGTTGTTGGGTGGGTAAGCGAAGCGGGGAAGAAGTTGGTGTTTGATAAAGACGGTCTTGCTTTTTGCCAAAAGTCAGGAAAAAAATATAAATTAGAAAATAATACGATAACTGAGATTGAATGATTGAAAGATTGAATGAATGAAGAAATTATAAGCAGAAACAAAAATATTAATAGAGGATACCGAAAACTTAAGGTTTGGCGGGAATCAATTGAGTTGAATGTTTTCGTTAAAACTAAAGTTCGTAGTCTCAAAGAAATTCCTTACAAAGTTCGAGCTCAAGTCGAAGATTCGGCATTTTCATGTCCTTCTAATATTGCAGAAGGTTATGCAAGAGGAGGATTAAAAGAAAACATTCAGTTTAATACTATTGCGTTGGCTTCTTTGGCGGAAAATTACAGTCAGATTTTTGCTTTATTTTGTTCCGGAGATATTGAAAAAGAATGGTTTGATTTTTACGATGAAAAGCATTATTCACTTGAAAACAAATTGATAAATTTTAATAAGTCTCAAATTAAACAACTGAAAGAAAACGCTGATTGGCGTAATGATTATGTTATTAAAGAGTTTGTTGAAAAGTATGAGGCAGATTGAATGATTGTTCTAATGAACTACAGAAGGGTAAAGGATATTATAACCAATCACCGATTCATTCAATTGTTATTTTTTCAATCAACCACTCATTCAACCATCCATCCATGCAGTCACTTATTCATTCATGCATGCAACTATTCATTCATTCTTGGAGTTCTTTTTGAAAATTCTAATCACTGGTGGAGCCGGCTTTATCGGCAGCAATCTCGAAGATCAAATTTATAGTATGAATGTTTGATAATATAATAAATGGAAAGTGAATTATTAAGAGGTAATTAAATGGACACTATAAAAATTAAAAAAAAAATTAATTCTTCTTCTTTAACTATTAGTAATTTGGATAAGTTCAAAGGTAAAGTTGTTGAGATTATAATAATAGCTGAGCAAGAGCTGCTTGTTGAAAAAAGTCTATCCAAGAGAAGATCAAAAACCATAAATGTTGCCGGTATATTGGAACGTTATAAAGATCCATTAAAAAAAGCAAAAGAAGCAATTGCATGGGAGTTGGCTGTAAAAGGGAAATATGCAAATAGTTGATGCAAATATAATTTTAAGATACTTATTGAAGGACGAACATGACCAATTTAATAAGGCAAAATTAATTTTAGAGAATAATGAGATATTTATTCCATTTGAAATTACCGCTGAAGTTGTCTACGTTTTAGAAAAGGTTTATACAATCGGCAGGGGAGTAATCAGCAGCACGCTTAGCAAACTTTTTTCATATGATAATTTTTCCTTTATAAATAAGAAATTAGTTCTGAAGGCTTTAGAATTTTATTTAACCCATAAATTGGATTTCGCAGATTCGCTCCTTTGCGCTTACAAAGCTATTGAGCACCATGAAATTCTTACTTTTGATAAAAAACTTTTAAGAGCACTAAAAAACATTCAGCATTGATAAAAACAAATTATAATTCACCTTATATTATTCTCTTACAGTATAGAATTCTTAATGTCATTGTCTGATCAGTTCCAAAAATTAAATTTCTTTTCACCCAGTGTAATATGTGTTACTTAATTGTAATATAAAAAGATGATTTTTTTTAAACTTTCTTAAAATCGGTTAATTTTGTTTATTACACAGGGTAAAAGAAATGCGCGAATCAAATTACCTGCCCGGTGCAATAGAAAATTAAAGTTTCATTATTTCGTTGTAACTATTGTTCTATATATTTCGTTTGATTCTGTAAATTTTTATTACACCGGGTGAAGCTAATGATTATTCATGAAATTAAAATCCCTGATAGCGAGCTTCAATCTTTAATACAAGAGTCATCTGAACTAATGAAAATACTCGGGGCAATAAGCAGCAAGGTAAGTACATGACTCTTTACTTTTTTAATTTAGAATTTATGTTCACTGTCTCAATTTTTTCCTTTTTCCTTTTTAATTTAGAATTTTTCATTTTTCATTTTTAATTTTTAATTTACGTTCACTACTCACTCGTCACGGTTTACAGTAGTTGGCTTTTTAATTTAGAATTTTTCATTTTTAATTTTTAATTTACGTTCACTGCTCACTCATCACAGTTCACATTTTCCAGCTCACTTTTTATAAATATTTCAAATAAAAAAGCATTATCTTAATAGCTGTTTTTATAGACATATATTAATTCAAATCCATAACAAATAATAATTAACAATAACCATGCTCTCACAATTTAAGAATGTGACTGACGTGGCGAAGCTGTGGAAAAATAGTTGGCAGTGATCAGTTCTCAGTTGACAGTAAGAGAGATTAAGTTGTGAAAATTGACCATATTCTTGATCTCTACTATTGCAAACGGAGATGGACAGATGCTAACTACTTGCTGTACTTAAAATTGAAGTTTCTCGGTTTCGCTCGGGAGAGTAGGGAGAGAGGACTTTGGGACTGTGAGTCCCTCGGCTCCACCCGGGGTGACAATTGGGAAGGATTGATGAATGATGATTGAGGATTCCACTAGAGGCGGACAGGTGATGAAGAAAAGATGAATTATTTAATTACCACTAAGCAAAATTAAAAGAGATTTTTAATTTCAAGTATGAAAAAGACATTACAAAAAATTAATCATCTAGTCGAAAAAAAAATCATTGAAAAATATGCTATTGCTGACGGCATAGCTCAGTTCTACTATATTGAACCCTCTATTACTTACGACCTGGATATAATTGTACACATTTCCGGTGAAGAAAATAATTTAAATCCTTTATCACCAATTTATTATTGGGCAGAGGAGAATGGATATAAAACAGAGGGGGAG
>JAHJTX010000055.1 GCA_018829545.1 Bacteroidota bacterium
TACAAATTTGGTGCTTGGCACTTGAAACCTTATAACTGTTCCGAGATTGAATGGATTCGGATAATTTTGCGAAAGAGTAAATTGATACGGAATGGCGCCTTCTGTCCTCTCATTTACGTCGGTAAAAAGGACGGCGTTAACGGGCACAATTTTCAACAGATTGTTGGTAACAGAATCTTTAATTATGATACTCGCAGTTTGATAATCAATCAAAACATTTGTTAAATCCACTGTGATTGTAACTAGCGCGCTATTGCCCGGCAATATTTGCAATTCGCTTTTGTCTATTGAAATCCAATTAGGAGAATTAATGAAAGGCGACCACGCAGGTCCCCATTCCCGGGTAACCGGCGTGTCACCGGATAGCTGAATTATTCTATCCGTTGCTTTATGCCAAACAAATATTTCATCTCCTCCGGTAGGATAAAATGTGGATTTCGAAAACGCCAAATACTGGCCATCAGGAGAATAGCGGGGAATATAATCGTTCTCGGAAGTTGCATATTCAAGTTTAATATCAGTTCCATCTTTGTTAGCGCTAACAATATCTAGTTCACCAATGTTATGATTCCCGCTCGACCAAACCACTCTATTCCCGTCCGGAGTCCATGAAGCCTGGAAATCATATGGCATACCAAACACTCCAATTTCAGTATAGCTTTGACCATTGTTCGTGTATACAAATGTGTTGCGTTCACCTCCGGGAACTCGAGATTGCGTAACAAAATAATTTCCATCGGGAGAATAGCGCGGGCGTACATCTTGAATATCATTAGTCGTTATTCTTTCTACGCTATCACCTGATGCTGTCATTCTATAAATTTCTCCAAATGCTTCATCTCTGTTCGACCAAAAAATGATATGTTTACTATAGGGCGACCAATGCGGGTAAGCATCACTGGAATCATGATTCGAAATGTTTGCCATATTCGTTCCGTCTGAATCCATTATCCAAATATCATAATTGCCCGATCGGAGGGAGTAAAAAACTATTTTTGATCCATCGTGAGAGAAGTCAGGCTCAAAGTCCAAGGTGTTAAAAGTTAATTGAGTTTTCTCTGATCCATCAGGTCGCATTCTCCAAATGTTTCCGTTAAAGTTAGCTGTATCGGGTTCGTCAACATAAAGCAGATAAGTTGAATCGGCGCTCTCAGGATTAAGAGTAAGCGAAACAGAGTTCAGTCCGCTATTATAAATCGTAAAAAATAATGTTGATACCGGATTTCCCTGATCAAATTCAAAAATGAATCCCTCTTCAGGATTAATTGTAATAGAGTTTTCCTGTGCGCCTGCATTAGTTACAAAAACTATGCTGAATATTATCAACAAAAGCGCTATTAAAGATCTTGTGGTGAACATCACTGCCTCCAATTTTTATTCTTGTGCCTGTGAGTTGTGGGTTCGAAAACCGCAACATTTAAAAGTCAGTTTTCTTGCTGAAAAATTCACGAGCTTTATCTATCCCGAGTAACAAAGGGACGAGCATTTTCCGTTAATATATTTTTTTACCGGACAGTATAAGGATATCTGAATGAAATATTGGAGTAGATAACAATTACAGAAGCAAATTAAAAATTGTAGGAATCAAATGAAAGAAAAAAATAAATCTGATTTGCACACAGCACAGTACGTTAATTCTTGGTTATTTCAACTCCCACAGAGATATTCCAACCCTCAATTTTGGATGAGGTTGAATTGTAAATCAGTTTTGAATAACCGGTTTTAATGTAAAAATCTAAATCCTTTTTAAGCGCAAAGTTCAGTTTCCCAAAAATCCTATTTTCAAAACTTCCCGGAAGAATTATTTTATTTTCATTAGAAATGTTCTGTTTGTATTTCAAATTCTGAAAGTATGCGTCAACCAAAACCATAGCCGTTAAATTAGTAGTTAAATTTTTACCGGCTGCGAGACGAAGATAATTTTCTGTCGATTTGAATTGAGTAATTTTAGTATTCAGCAAAAGAAATCTGTAATCGGCTTTGGCATATACACTCCCCAAATAAGATGCGGAGAGTTCAAGACCAGCTTTAGTGCCATTAAGCAGTTTATCCGAAACCAAGAACTGAATGTTTTCTTCAAGATGAAATTTTTCCAGGTATATTCCGTATGAAAAGTTAATCCCCGGAATACTAATATCTGAAGCTCTTACACTGATAAATTGATTATCTCCGCTTTGCGCCCTGCCATTCTTGGCATCAATACCCGAGTAACCGATTCTACTGATTATTGTTTGAGTTCTGCTTAATGATTTGATAAAATCAACACTGATCAAGTAATAATTATAATTAAACTCAGCGCCGCTTTTACTTACAGAATATTTATTCCCGCTTATTGTTAAACCCAAATCAAAATTATTCATCTTATGGAGGAAGTTGCCGTCACCTTTTATTCTTAACGAAGAAATTCTTTCTGTTAATCCGAGAATTTCGGGATTCACCCTAAGCTTCATTAAGCCGCTGCCGGATGAATCCTTAAACCTGAAACCCACAGTTCCATCAAAAGATGCTTCGGGACTGCTTTCGGAATCTTCATTATCAATGGATTCGTAAATCCCCGCATCCGCAGCAATTTTCCAAAAAATCTGGGAGTAGGTTATTGGAGACAACAAAAGAAAAATCGCTGAAGATAGAAGAAGTTTTTTCATTATTACTTCTTGGGAGTAAGTTTTTTTGCGAGCAATAACTTATACGCTTTTAATCGTAATTGCACTTCATCAAGGAGATTGTAATAATCGTTAAGCGAAAAGTTGTCCGGCTGAAAGTCAATTTTAATTCCTGCTTCACTCGATAAATTAACCTGCCCTTGAAAACTCAATTGATTCAGCAGAACTGAATACGAATGGAGCTGCGGTTCAATCACAGCACGATTTGAAGTGAAGTCATTTACTTTCACGCCACTCTCCAAATTTGCATAATTAGGAGAGTTCACATATAGACCGTAGTTTAAGTCATAGTCGCTTTCTTCAATAAAATCCTCCACCTTTTGCTGAAGCCTTATTATCTCATTCAACTTTAGCGAAACGTCTCCAATTGAAGCCAGCTTTTTATCAACTTCGCTTATGGCCGATTTTATGTAATCGGCGTAAATTTTTCTTTCGGACGAATCCGTGATAGCGGCTAAATTTATTTTAATAAGTTTTTCAGGATGATATGACAATGAATACACCTGCGGACGCACGAGTATTCTTTTTTCAAAGAGCGTTAATATTTCTAAACTCAACACGTCCTTTTTCTTTAAATCCGTTTCTGCGGTTTCCAATAATTTAAGCGAGTCAATTGCAAACGAGTATTTTTTATCTAAAACATGTTTTTGTGTTTCGAGAATACTTTCGGATTTCGTAACGTTTTTTTCCAGTGTTTCAATTTTTTTTGACAAAGCAACCGCATCCTGCAAAAGTTTATCGTACTCTGATTTCTCTTTTTGCCCGCTACTCTTCAATTCGTTAAGGCGGTTTATCCTTATTTCGTAAATTTTTATCAATGAATCAAGCGCGTTTTTTTGATTCTCCGACTCTAACTGCAGCAATCTATATTTTAGCTCGAGGCTTTTAACGCTTTGCGCCGAGACTGTTCCAAACGAAACCGAAAGCAGTATTAGAGCCAGTCCGATTTTTATTTTTGTTTTCATTTTTACATCCAATCCATTTTGCTTGAGGCAAGTTGGTGTTGCCACTGAATTTAGAACTCGAATATCACTGACGGGAATCCTTCCAAATTAATTTTTCATTCTTACGTTCAGTAAAGAAATCCGTAAATCGGCCATCGCCTCTTCCGCTAAATCCACCGTCAGGAGCGCCAAGAACATTACCCTTTTTATCATAAAGCGTACTTGGTTGATCGCAGCACTGCGGGGGAACATAATAAACGATTTGGCCTTTGTATTTGTATTGCCAAATTGATTGAGGCGGATTGCCCACAGGCTGGCTTTTAAATTCCATAATTAAACTTTCCACCCAATCCGGATTATCGGTCTCGGTCGTTTGCGAACAGCCAGTAGTCAATAGACAAAAACATGACAGTACAAATATTATGCTTTTCATTTTGGACCTCTTTCTCATACGGGTTAACCATCTATCAGCCCGAATTTTTCCAATTTGTAGTAGAGCGCGCTTGTTTTAATTCCTAATTTTTTTGCCGCGCGGTTTTTAATTCCAGCGCAATCTTTCATCGCTTTTTCAATCATACTTTTTTCATAATTAAACATTGCTTCTTCCAAACCCGAATTAAGCGAATGATGCGAACCCGGATTTAGAATTGATTGCAGCACGGTAATGTTTAATTTTCCGTCATTGGAGATTACGAATATCCTTTCGATCAAATTTTCTAACTCTCTAATATTTCCAGGCCACGAATAATCAAGAAATATTTTCAATGCGTCTTGATCCAATGAATCAAATTGCTTTTTATACTTTTGCGACAACTTGTTAATAAAATGATTTACAAGCTGAGGAATATCGTCCTTTCTATTTCGCAATGGCGGAACTTCAATCGGAATAACGTTTAGGCGATAAAAAAGATCTTCGCGGAATTTTCCAGCGGAAACGAGTTTTTTCAATTCCATATTTGTCGCGGCAATTATTCGTACATCCGTCTGCAGAGTATGTTCTCCGCCGACTCTTTCGAACTCTCTCTCTTGCAGTACCCGCAACAGCTTTACTTGCAGCGAAAGCGGAATGTCGCCTACTTCATCAAAAAATAGTGTGCCGCTTTCGGCAAGTTCAAATCTGCCGCGCTTGGTTTTTACGGCTCCGGTAAAAGCGCCTTTTTCATGTCCGAACAGTTCGCTTTCTAAAAGATTTTCGTTCAGCGCTCCGCAGTTCACGCGGACAAATGGATTATTGCTTCGCGGACTTTTGCTGTGTATTGCCCGAGCAATTAATTCTTTTCCAGTTCCGCTTTCTCCATGTATTAAAACCGTACTTTCTGTTTCGGCAACTTTTTCAACTAGTTGAAATACTTTTTGAATTTCCTGCGAAGAGCCAATAATCTCACCGAATCCGCTGTTGATTTCTTCATTCAGCATTTTATTTTGCTCGGTGAGGTTCAATATTTTTATGTCGGCAGAAATCTTATCAGCTATTTTATTCACTCTAATTCTTAACTCGTTCGGCGAAAACGGTTTAGTTAAAAAATCCGCCGCCCCAAGATGCATTGCCTGTACAGCGTCATCAACCGTGCTGTATGCGGATATCATCAACACTTCAATTTTAGAATCGCACTCTTTAAGATTTTTTAAAACATCCAATCCATTCATCGGCTCCATTTTCAAATCTACAATTGCTATCTGCGGATTGATTTCTTTTATCTGCTCAAGCGCGGTGACGCCGTTATCAAATGAAAAAACCGTGCAGCCATCCCGCACAAGACTTTCTTCAATTCCAATTCTCATTGAATCGTTATCTTCAACGACTAATACTTTTTTATTCATTGGTAATCTCTTTTGTAATCACAAATTCGGTTTTTAAGTGAATGCTTGCAACGGAAATATGCGCTCCGTTCTGCTCGCAAAGCTTTTTGCAAATAGCCAATCCCAAGCCGGTGCCGTTATTCTTTGTCGTATAAAACGGCTCAAAAATTCTATCTATTTTTTCCGCCGAAATCCCTGTGCCGTTATCCACAATTGAAATTTTTTGACAACCATTCTGCATGAAAGATGATATTGTTATCGCCCCGTTTTGGGGGGAAGCTTCAACGCTGTTTGTAAGCATGTTTAACAGTATTTGCTTGAGTTGTAACTTATCGAACAAAATATTTTCTTTTGAACAACTGAATTGCAGGCTAATGTTTTTGTCTTGAATTTTATTCTGCAAGATTTGATTTACTTCTTCACAAATTTCTAGAAGACTGCACTCCTCAATTTTGGTCTCAATAGGTCTGCTGAATTCCAAGTATGACGTGATCAAACTCTTCAATGAATTGACTTCGGAGATTATTCTATCAACATATTCAAATGATTTATTCTGTTCCTGTAAATCTTCCTTAATTAGATTCGCGAGTAAATCCATTCCTCCGAGAGGATTACGGATTTCATGAGCTATTTGCGCTAGCATCTGCTCTTTTGATTTTTGATTTGCAGACAACTCCGAGTTCATTCGAATTAACGCTTCGGCAAGTGTTTTAATCTCTCCTTTAAGATTTTCCGGCAGTTTGGAATGGAAATTTCCCTTACCAATTTTTCTGCTGAACTCAACTAAACTGTTTAACGGATTTGTGATTGCCTTCGCCAGCAAAATACTCAGCAAACAAACTACCAAAAAACTTATAATTCCAAATGTCCAAAAAATATTTGACAGGCTAATCACTTCTTCAAATCTCGATGCGCTCTCTTTTACTCCGAGCCAAGTGTAATCATCCAATCTAAAAAATCCCCACAAGTACCACTCACCCGTTTCATCTGCGAATGGCTGGGAAACAAAAACCTCGCCGGTTTTTCTTGCAAGAATTTCCTCCTTGTTCAATTCCAAAAAATAATTCTTGGAATAATATTCTTTACTTGTATCCGAGGAGATTATCATATTCAGATGAGAATCAAATATGAACACTTCTGCGTTATATCCGGCAGAATAATAATTGGAAAGTTTTTGAGTGAATAAGTGATTTGTTAACCCGGTCGGTTTGCCTATTTGAAGGATTGTTAAAAAATTATCATCGAATTCCTGCGCAACCATAATTGTTGTGCGCGTGGTGGTTTCGCTGATTTGCCCGACATACAAATCTTTAACAAAAAGATAGCTGATTCTGCTAAGCGAAATTACAAGCAGAGCGGCAACAACCGAAAACGTGAAAATTATCCGGTTCCTGTAATAAGAATTTTTTATCAGCTCGTTTATCGTTTTCATTATCCGCGCACATTATCATCTTAAAGATAGGGTAAGAATATTTTTTAATCTATACCTAATGCTAATTTTGCTCACTCACTAAAACAACTACTGCAGAATGTGGCTTATATTCAGGTTGAACTTCTTTTCTTGTAATTCGTGATCGATTAGTATCACACTCGCATCTGCGGAAAGTAAAAGCCCAGTGTTGAATATTGGCACATTTGCCCCGCATGCAATTACCGGCTTAAATTCTCCCTTCACCCAATCGTCTGTTTGATACGGCAATGAAATTGCCCCAATAGTTAAATACGTTCCCGATATATTGAATTCTCCGGAGATACTCCAATAATCCCTCTCATCGCTTTCGTTAATATACGTCCAAGGATATGGTCTTGTTTTAATTAGATTAAGATAATTCCTATAATCAACTCGAAATGTTACAGACCCTTCTTTCTCGTGGTGCTCTACCCTTTTCTTGTAATGAATTCCGGCATTTAAATATTGGGGGATATGGTCAAAATAATTTTGTGCTTCCGCGTAATATTGATCTAAATCCGGATCGTAATAAACTCCTTCCCACCTAAAATACTCGTTATATTCTGTTCCAAAATTTTGCACAGAAATTCCAACGCCAATCTCATTCCCTTCATAAAAATCGGTAAGGAGATAGGAGATCCCAAAATCCGCAAGTAATGCCGCATCTGAATTAAAAAAGAACGAAGTATAAAACCTATTTGCGTTGTCTTTGTCATTTCCTATTTCTCTTGCGAAGCGCTTAAATGTTAAGCCAAAGGAGAAATTATCGAAAAGCATTTTTGAAATAGTTATGCCAAACGTCTCGTCGAATGAGTTCAATAAATCATGTACGATAATGCAGCTTAAATATGGGGAATAATTTTGAATATCAAAATAACGGTAGCTTGTTCGCGTATAATCAAAAGCAATATTTAACGATTTAGAAGGATAAACAAAAGTTACTGATTCTGAATTAGATTTATTGGAGATATTATTAAACTCAATTTCTCTGCTGTCGTCAAGATAGGAGACATTCACAGCGGGGAATTTAACAAATGAAAGAGAGGCTGGATTTAAGCGGTTGAACACTTCCCAGCCTTCCCCCCTATCAATTCCGCTGAAGTTATAAAAGTGGCTCGCGCTCGTATAATTGAGAGATGAGTTTTTCCTTATCATACCGCCGCTCCATGGCTGTGCAATACTTTCACCAGTTACAAGCAACGCCAAGATAAAAACAAATACTATTTTCATTTCAACCCATTTATATTTTAGCTCTAAAACTTAACCACCACTGAGAAACTTTGAATACACTTTAAAATTCGAGATTTATTTTATTTCGAATGAATTAGAATATATTCCTCCATTCATATTATCTATTGAATTGTTAAAGTCCCGTGTTAGACGATACGTTCCTACTGATTTAAATTTTTCAGATGAGATTGAGAAGCTAAATGCATTGTTCGGGTGTAAAGTATCTACGAAAGTGGGGCACTTGAATGACATATACCAAAACCACAAATTATCAGACCAACAATCGTTTTCTTTTTTTTGGTACCACATTTCCAACCATTCATTGCATCTTAGTCCTATTATAAAATCAGAATCAGACCCATTCCACAACACTATTTTTACGCTATCTGATCTTGTATAAGATGTTTTATCAGTTCGCAATGTAATAGATTCATGTGAATTTTCAGTAAAAAAAGGATCTTTACAACTAATAATGACTAGCAATAATAAAATAATAGAAGTCTTTATTTTCATGATGAGCGCCTAGTTTTCACAATTAAGTCAGTTTATCATAAAAAAATTGTCAGCACAAACCCAATAATTTCTTTAAGCACATAATTATATTTTAGCTCTAAAACTTAACCACCACTGAGAGACCCTGAATATATTTTCGAATTCGGGATTTATTAAAAGGCTTGCCTTAAATTTATCTGTGATGTTTAGATTTAACTGCGTAATTAAATCGAAGTATTCTTCAGTATAATTATCGTCTGGCTGTGTGTATCGTTCCCCAAAATTGGTTTCTAATTTTGTAACGCCGTTTTCAATCTTCTCTCTTTTGGTAAAATATGCAGTTGTTGCATCCGTTACTCTCCAGCCCTTCAAAACTCTGCTTATTCCTATCATCATTCCGAAATGTTCATCGAATTGTGTGTTAAGTATAATGGGAATCTGAATGCTCCAGTTGTTTGATTTGTATTTCCATTCAAGAGTTTTATCTTCGAATAAATATCTGGAATCAGAGTTATCGTATGGATAATCGGGATTCGTGCTTTTACTTTCCCAAGTTGAGTTTCTAACTACTACCACCGGTTCATTATCATTTACTTTGGAAATAATTTTGTTGAAATATATTCCGGCAACAAGATTCGCTTTTTCAGTTAATGTCCACTTGATATTAAGCATTCCTTCGTGTTTATCCGATATTCTTTCTCCGGTTCCGGTACGCGAGTCGTGTAAGGATGAAATGCTTTTATTCCTGTAGTATCCGTTGTTGTAAGTATACTTTGACGAATAATAAGATGTGTCACTCATTATTGTTGAAGAAGTTGTGTTTACATTGCTCGACGTGTATCGATAAAATAGAAACAAGTCATTATCATTTTTTAATTTTTTTGAGTAATCAAATCCGATATATTTTGTGCTGCCATCGTTTTTCCAATTCTGAGCATTATTAGATTCTGACAGACTATAATTCCAGTTAGGGTCTGTGAACTCCGTATTGCTGCGATAAAAATGACTATTGCTCTGATCGTATTTTTGATCTGCAACGCCGTTTAAAATTCCCAGTTTTACGCCGATTTTATTCTTTTCATTCAGCAAGTAATTAACGCCTGCGCTTACATCAAAATGGTTATAATCCTGAAGCCGGTACTGGCTCGAATGATTTTTATATTCATCGGTATTCGTTGTATTATATTCATCATTACTAATATTTGAATAACTGCCTTCACGCGTATGAAATACTCCGTTGAAAGACAATCCGACATTCAGTTTATCGTTTATTTTCATACCGGCAAAACCGCTGAACAAATGTCCTTGTAATGTCATTTCATCGCTTCCGCTGTAGCGGTCAACAATTGGTATACTGCTTCTGTCTTCCATTTTGGCGCCAAAAGAGTCATAGTAAATATTTGAGTAGTAAATTCCGTAGGGCATTGTGTAATAATTACTCTCTCCGTATAAAAGCTGATAAGTCCCGCCTACATATATGTTCTTATTTTCGAGTCCTAGCGGATATGTCAAAAAGCCTAGAGACACAATCGGCTCCGGTTCGCTTTTAACCGTATAAAGCCAGCGTCTATCATAATACGGACGGTAATACGAATCCATCGCGTAGTAATAAGGAGTGTACATATTTGCAATTTCAATTTCTGTTCTATCACCGCGGAAATCAACGTAGAGATAAACTTCGCTGTCGCCTAGATCAGGAATGTTTGCGGGATTAATATAGATGTTAAGAAACGGATCGTCGATTAATCCGGCGGCAACATCCTTGTAACTGTTAATTCCGAATGTGTTCAAATAGTGGCTGTTAAAATATAGTTCTGAGTTTTCGAAGGATTGTGAAGTTGACCGCTCCCCATAATATTGTGCAATCGAGATTACAGGAAGAAGCGCAATGAGCAAAATTATTCTTTTCATTTTTCACCTTTTAATTGAGATGTTGATTAATCGCAAATTTTGTGCCCACGTAAAAAGCAATTTTCGAACAGTATTCGAGCAATTGATAAGTGAAAGTTATCAGATTTCTGAGGCTGTGTCAAATATCTGATAGCTTACTTGCTTTTTAGTTTAAAGTACAACATTCCATTGAAATATTTGGTTAAATTAAAGAGCAAGATTTATTATTTGAGGAAAGTACCTTGACTAAAGACGAAATAACTGAATTAAAAAACGGCAACAATGGTGAGCTTGGAAATTATTTAAAACTTACTAATGATACCAAAACACTTTTTTTTACTTTAGATAAATTGGGAAGATTACCAGAAAATTTTGATGGTAAATATTTTATACCTCTGTGCAATCACCCAATTGAAAAAATAAGATTATTAGCTGTTAAAAATATTGGCAAATTATGCGATGAAAAATATTTAAGTCAATTGGAAAATATTTCAGTATCTGATGAAAGCACCATGGTACGGAGAGAGGCTATTTCTTCAATCGGAAGAATGAGAAGCAAAAATGCAATACCAATCCTAATTAGAAGGTTAAAAGATTCTGACCCTAAAATAATATTACAAGCCATTAGAGGCTTGTTGGTTTTTAATAATGATGAACTAGTTATTTCTGAATTAAAAAAATTAGTCGATCATCCAAATGAAGTGATTCATAATGTGATAGAAAAAGAATTTTTTGACAAATCAAATTCTGAATACAATGGTGATCATTGTAAATCTCCCGATTACCTCAAGAATGTTGTTGTAAATGGTGATGTTCTAGAAGTATTAAAAATTATTTCTGATAAATCAATTCATCTTACTTTCACGTCGCCACCTTACTATAATGCAAGAGATTATTCAATTTATCAGAGCTATGATGAATATTTAGAATTTTTGCGCGTTGTTTTTAAAGAAGTTCATCGCATAACCAAGGAAGGAAGATTTTTTATTTTAAATACTTCCCCAATTATTATTCCACGTGTAAGTCGGCAACATTCAAGCAAAAGATATCCCATACCATTTGATATCCATCCTTTTCTAATGCAAATGGGCTGGGAGTTTATTGATGATATTGTTTGGGTAAAACCAGAATTTAGTGCTAAAGATCGAAACTCTAGTTTTCGCCAACATAGAAAACCTTTAGCATACAAACCGACTGCAATAACAGAATACTTAATGGTATATCGAAAAAAGACACACAAATTAATTGATTGGAATATTAGACAATACGATTATAAAACAGTTCAAGAAAGTAAAGTTGTTGGAGAAGTTGATCAAATAAATACTTGGAATATTGATCCAACATTTGATAAAACGCATACAGCAGTTTTTCCAATGGAGCTTTGCTTGAAAGTTTTAAAATATTATTCATTTAAACACGACTTGGTATTTGACCCATTTGGAGGTAGCGGTACTTTTGGTAAGGCCGCACAATCACTTGACCGTTTCTTTTTTACAACAGAAATATCAGATAAATATTTCGAAAGGATCAAAGAAAACATTGGACAAAATGTTTTATTTAATTTGGATTTCCCAAATAAATATTATTCATTTTTAGAATTCTACAAAATTATTGAGGCGAACAAACGACGCTTATAGAACAAGTTGCGAAAAATATTATCATCAAACTGTTGAAAGGTGAAGATTATAGAATCGAGATCGTTACTCTTATCAATGCACAATTTCTACAATATTCGATCGATTTTTTTAAAAGATTGTTGATGCAAAGTTAAAGAATGAAAAGATTACTACTGATTGGTATAAAAAAGAATTTCTTTCTAAGGATTTAACTTCAGAGGAAATTGCTATTAATTCTGGTTTGAATAAGAAAACAATTTCTAATATGTATAACTCAGCGACAAGAGAGATAGTCATTGAAGCGTCAAATAAGCATTATGATCAGCTTTATAATGCAATTAGTGCTCTTGTTGATGACGAAAGTGATTTTAGTTTGACTCTTACTATAAAAATGAAAACCGTTAGTGTAGAATTAAATATCAGCGAAAGCCTTATTGTCATAAATACTTTGGCTGTAAAAAGAGCTGCGCTGAGAGGAGGATTGTGGAGTACAGCTGGTAAACGTGTTGAAAAACCATTAATGCAAACTCTTTGCAAATTATATGGAGTTTCACATACAAATTATGCTGTAAAATTAAAAGGGAAAAGCGATTCTGATGAATCTACTTTTGAAAGGGAAATTGATTTTTATTTGGTTGAAGGAACAAATAATCACAAATGTGAAGTTAAATTAATGGGTAAAGGCAACCCAGAAAGCGCAGATGCTGTTATAGCTAGAGATAGTAAAGTATTTGTAGCCGACA
>JAHJTX010000056.1 GCA_018829545.1 Bacteroidota bacterium
AAGAAGTCGCCAATATTAGAAGAATGAGAGCGAAAAAAGAAGCAAAAAAAAGAGGGTGTTCACATGAATTGCTGCAATTGATGGCATGGAGCATTTTTATTACTACTATTGATGATGAAGATTTTACAATTCGACAAGCATATCTCCTCTATTCTTTGCGTTGGAGCCCTACGGGACTAATTACAAAAATGTTAAGTCACAATATTTTTGAAAATATGTACTTAGTTATAGTAAAACCTATCAACTTAAGATTAAGAGCAATCCTAATTATTAAATCACCTTACGCAAGAAAATTTAGACTCTTGAGTGATTCGCTGAATCGCTAAATAAATTTGCAATAAAATATTCAATTATTGAGCGAAAAAACTTTTCGCTCTACATTTTTGAGTAATATGAGTTATTAACTCACCTTTCGCAAAAGCTTGAAATTATATTGAAGTTCGAAGCGAAGTTTCGATAAAATGCTTGTTTTTTACGATCCCGATAAATTTCGGGATCGTGCTACAAGTTCTGCATAAGGTGACTTAATAATATATGTAAAGCGAGCAGGCTGCTCGCTCTACAACTCTAATCCTTTTGCGTAACGTGACTTATTAACACCCCCTACGCAAAAGAATATAAATTATAGCGATTCCCTGAATCGCTCAGTCAAAATTTACTTCATATTATTCTTTTATTGAGAGGAACAGCGTTCGCTCTACATTTTTACATAAGGAGAATTATTAATTCAATATTCCTCGCTGAATTTTGAACTGATTTCTCAAATGAGATGTTTTACATTAAAAGTGGATAACAGATGAAGAAAATATTTGTAGTAATATTAATTAGCATATCAGCGCTTAATTTGCAGGGACAGGAAGAAATGCAATCAGAAAATAAATTTTATGAATTTGTTGTAACCGACAATACGGGAAAAGAAATCCAACTATCAACCTACGAGGGTAAGGTTCTTTTAATTGTAAATGTCGCAAGCGAATGCGGTTATACGCCTCAATATGATGGTCTCCAAAAGCTTTACGATACTTACAAAGGATCCGGTTTTGAAATACTTGCATTCCCATGCAACGATTTTGGCGGACAGGAACCTGGAACTAATGAAGAAATTCAAAAATTTTGCAGCGTAAATTTCGGAGTTAATTTTTCGATTTTTGATAAAGTTAAAATAAAAGACGAGGCTAAAGCGCCGCTGTATAATTGGCTCACATCAAATCCAAATGTAGAGACGGGTGATGTAAAATGGAATTTTGAGAAATTTCTTATTTCCGGCAGTGGAGAAGTTATCGCCAGATTTAGAAGTTCAGTAAAACCATTAAGCGAAGAATTAGTAATAGCCGTTGAGACAGAACTTGCGAAATTAAACTGATGCCACTGAAGAAAATCTAAATTTCTTTTTTTGCATCAAATTTTGCCGCTATCATTTCCGAATGAGATAAATTAAGATTATTGGAAATTTTCCTCACGAAATACTCTTCGTATTTATCTAATCTGCCATCGGCAAAAACGAGTTTCCACAAATTTTTCACAATATTGAATTTTTCTTCCCTCGAAAAATTATCATTCAAAATTTTCGTGAATTCGTATAAGCTTATGCTCTCTTCAACTTCCGCTTTACTCTCGGAAATCAATTCCTTCACAAGTTCGTCATCCAAGCTAAATGCCTGCTTCATATGATTTATTATGAAAGTTTTCTCTTCTTCAGCAAAATCATCATCTGAATTTGCTACTTCAAGAAATAGAGCGCATGTAGCTAGTTGTATCCGTTTGCTTTGATCAACCTCAATTTCTTCACTGACAGGGTTATCAAATTCTTCGTAGAGTTTTTTCTTAAAAAAGTTAAACATAATTAATATCCTTGCTATCGTTTTTTAAAGGGCGGTCTCTCGTACATCCTGGTTAATTGTTTGTAATTATCCGCAAGATCATCCGTCAATTGATCCCAGGTAAACCTCCAAGTCCAATTTCCTCCCAATTTTCCAGGGAAGTTCATTCGCGCTTCACTTCCAAGATTTAGCATATCCTGCAAAGGAATTACAACAATATTTGCAACCGATGCATAAGCGGTTTTAATAACTGCATAACACATATTATCGTCATAAAAGTTCATATAATTCTGCGCCCATTCAAAAATTCCCGAACCGTTTTGTTTTTCTTTTTCAAAAAAACCGCGTGTAGTGTCGTTATCATGAGAACCGGAGTACACCACACAATTTGGAATGTGATTATGAGGAAGAAATTTTTCCTCCATGTCTTCGCCGAAGGCAAATTGCAGAATTTTCATTCCGGGGAATTTAAATGCATCGCGTAATTTTTCAACTTCTTTCGTGATAACTCCCAAGTCCTCAGCAAGAATTGGAACGTCTCCCAATTTTTCTTTTATCGTGGCGAAGAGTTCATGACCCGGAGCTTTTATCCACTCTCCATTTTGTGCTGTTTTAGCGTCCCCAGGAATTTCCCAATACGCTTCGAATCCACGGAAATGATCGATTCGTACAATGTCTACCAATTCATACATTTTTGTAAGACGTTTTCGCCACCAGGAAAATTTATCCTTTTTCATTACGTCCCATCGATACAGGGGATTTCCCCACAACTGTCCGGTTGGGCTGAAATAATCCGGCGGAACGCCGGCAACTTTTTCGAGTTTACCTTTTTCATTTACAGAGAACAAATGTCTATTTGCCCAAAGATCGGAACTGTCGTAAGCTATAAAAATGGGTAAATCACCGATTATCTTAATATTCTTTGAATTAGCATAATTCCTTACATTTCTCCACTGCTCATCAAATTTGAACTGAACAAATTTTTGGAATTCAATCTCATCCTGCAGTTTCTTTTTCCATTTCTCAATTTTACTTTCTTTGCGGAAAGCAATTTCTGCATCCCACTCAGTCCACAGCACACCGCCGTGATAGTTTTTAGCCGCCATGAATAACGCGAAGTCCTCAAGCCAATAGGAATTTTCTTTACAAAAATGTTTGCATTCTTTCTCTATCTCTTTTCCGCTCGATTTAAAATTCTTGAAAGCTATACGAAGAATTTTATACTTAAAGTCAATAATAGTTCCGAAATCAATTTTTTTAGTATCGAAATTTGGCTGATTTGAGAAATCTTCGTTTGTTAATAGTCCTTCGTCCATAAGCAGCTCGGGGCTTATTAATAAAGGGTTGCCGGCAAAAGCAGAGAAACATTGATAAGGTGAATCTCCGTATCCTGTAGGACCCAAAGGGAATACCTGCCAGAGAGTTTGGCCTGCTCTTTCCATAAAATCTATAAATCTAAACGCTTCCTTTCCTAAATCTCCAATACCAAATTTTCCTGGTAATGAGGTTGGGTGTAGTAATATGCCTGCAGAACGAGAAAATTTCATTTTTTTTCCTTCGATTTTACTTTATAAATGAGGAATTAAAATTAAAAAAAAATTAATACTTATTTGTAAAATTATTTTTTTATTATTGCCCAACTGATCAGATAAACTAATTGAACAATTTTTAATATTTTTTTCAGGTAATTGCTTTAAAAAAATTATAATTATGAGTCCACTCCGAAAAACCCCAAACGGGTTAAAACCCGTTTGGGAAAGTTTGTTTTTAGCTTGTTATCCCCACGTTAAAACGTGGGGTTAATAACAATATGACTTTTCAGAGTGGACTCAATTATCTTAGCTCAACTTTTTATGATCGCTGCAAAGTATAAAAAATACATAATTATGAAACACGTAATAAATCCTATATGGAGCTTTGAATGAATATTACCCGCCAATTCACTATTCCTAATAAGGACCCGTTAACCTCCATTGAATTTGAGAAAAGAACATCTGAAATAAAAAACCCTGACGGCACAATTGTTTTCCGTTTGGAGGACGTTCATGTCCCAAAACACTGGTCGCAGGTTGCTACAGACATTATCGCTCAGAAATATTTTAGGAAAGCCGGCGTTCCAAGACTATTAACAAAAGTGGAAGAACCCGGTATTCCACAGTGGCTTCAGCCCTCAACGGCAGATGTGGAAAGGTTAAAAGACCTTCCTGAAAAAGAACGTTATTCTTCCGAAATGGATTCACGGCAGGTATTCCACCGGTTAGCTGGAACGTGGACCTATTGGGGTTGGAAAGCAAAATATTTTGAATCCGAGGAGGATGCAAGAGCGTTTTATGACGAATTAATTTTCATGCTTGCCGCCCAGTACGCCGCTCCGAATAGTCCGCAATGGTTCAACACCGGATTGAATTGGGCGTACGGAATAGTTGGTCCTTCACAAGGTCATTATTATGTTGATTTCGAAACAGGCGAACTTACCGAATCGATCGATGCTTACACGCATCCTCAGCCTCATGCCTGTTTTATTCAATCAGTTAGTGACGATCTTGTGAACGGCAGCGGAATAATGAATTTATGGATAAAAGAAGCAAGGCTGTTCAAATATGGTTCAGGCACCGGAAGCAATTTTTCAGATATTAGAGGATCGAATGAGCCTCTTAGCGGTGGCGGTAAATCATCTGGGTTAATGTCATTCCTAAAAATTGGCGATCGTTCTGCAGGAGCAATAAAATCGGGAGGCACCACCAGACGCGCTGCCAAAATGGTTACTCTTGACGTCGATCATCCGGACATTGAGGAATTCATAAATTGGAAAGTAATTGAAGAACAAAAAGTTGCAGCTCTGGTTGCAGGGTCGCAATTATGCAATCTTCATTTGAATAATATAATGAAAGCCTGTTACATGGAACATCCCGAAAATGACAGGTTCAACAAGTTTGCCAATAAAAAATTACGCGCGGCAATAATCGAAGCGCGGAAAGTAAGAATTTCAGAAAATTTTATTGAACGCGTAATACGGCTCGCTAAGCTTGGTTTTAAGTCAATTGAATTCCCGGTATACGACACAGATTGGACTTCAGAAGCGTATTTAACCGTTTCCGGTCAAAACTCTAATAACTCTATTCGTGTGACTAACGAATTTATGAATGCCACACTGAATAATAAAGATTGGAATTTGATTTGGCGTATTGAGAAGAAAAAAGCTCTGGAAGAAAACCGTAAACCAAAAGCTTGTTCAACTATGAAGGCTGCTGAGCTTTGGGATCAAGTAGCATTTGCCGCATGGTCTTGCGCAGATCCGGGAATACAATATCACACAACGATTAATGAATGGCATACCTGCCCGACTGATGGAGAAATTAAAGCCTCCAACCCTTGCAGCGAATACATGTTTTTAGATGATACTGCCTGCAATCTAGCATCGTTGAATGTTGTTAAGTTTTACGACAATGAAGAAAAGAAATTCAAAATAGATGATTTCCGCCATGCAGCAAAATTATGGACATTGGTTCTGGAAATAAGCGTTTCAATGGCTCAATATCCAAGCGAGGAAGTGGCTCAACTAAGTTATGATTATCGCACACTTGGTTTGGGATACGCTAATCTTGGATCTTTATTGATGAGACTTGGAATTCCGTATGACAGCAAAGAGGCAAATGCTATTTGCGGAGCAATTACAGCTATTATGCACATGAGAGCTTACGCAACATCTGCAGAAATTGCTAAAAAGATGGGCGCCTTCTCCAAATATGAAAAAAACAAAATTCCCATGCTTACCGTAATTCAAAATCATAAACGTGCAGCGTATAACGTTCCCAGCGAAGAATATGAAGGCTTAACAATCTTACCGGTAGGAATCAACCCAAAGTATTGTCCCTCCGATCTATTAAAGGCTGCTAGAGAAGACGCCGACAGAGCGCTTGAACTCGGAACCCAATATGGATTCAGAAATGCGCAGGTTACGGTAATTGCTCCAACAGGCACAATTGGTTTAGTAATGGATTGTGACACCACGGGAATTGAGCCGGACTTTGCTCTTGTAAAATTCAAAAAACTTGCCGGCGGCGGATACTTTAAAATTATTAATCAGTCTATTCCAATCGCTTTAGAAAAATTGGGGTACAACAAAGAGCAGATAACCGAGATTGTTCGTTACGCAAAAGGTTCCGGATCGCTTAAAGGTTGTCCGCATATAAATCCCGAATCACTTGAAGCGCGTGGATTTACGGAAGAAGCAACTAATAAAATCGAAGCAATTCTTCCATCGGTTTTCGATCTAAGTTTTGCCTTTAATAAATTCACCTTAGGCGTTGAGTTTTTACGGGATGAATTAAAAATTCCCGCAGAAAAATACAATGAGTACGACTTCAATTTGCTTTCTGCTTTAGGATTTAGTAAGGAAGAAATTTCCACAGCTAACGATTACGTCTGCGGAACAATGACAGTTGAAAACGCGCCGTTCTTAAAACATGAACATTACCCTGTTTTCGATTGCGCAAACAGATGCGGAAAAAAGGGCACAAGGTTCATTAAAGCCAACGCTCATATTAATATGATGGCTTCCGCTCAGCCGTTTATCTCAGGCGCAATTTCCAAAACAATTAATCTTCCGAATCATGCATCAATTGAAGACGTTAAACAAGTTTATATGGAGTCGTGGAAATTAGGATTAAAAGCAAATGCGCTTTATCGTGACGGATCAAAACTTTCTCAACCGCTTAATTCGATAAGCGATGAAGAATTTGAAGATCTCGTTGAGAAGAAAGATGATAATGATATTGTTAAAATAGCAGAAAGAATAATTCACAGATACATTGCTAAAAGACGAAGACTTCCCCAGAGAAGAACCGGCTACACACAGAAAGCAAAAATTAGCGGGCAGACTGTTTATATACGAACGGGGGAATATGATAATGGTGAATTAGGTGAAATTTTTATTGACATGGCGAAAGAAGGCGCCGCCTTCCGAAGTTTGCTAAACAGCTTCGCAATAGCGATTTCACTTGGTCTTCAGCACGGTGTTCCACTTGAAGAATTCGTGGATGCTTTCGTATTCACACGGTTTGAACCCAGCGGTCCTGTTAGCGGCAATAACAGAATTAAAATGTCTATGTCTGTTATTGATTATATTTTCCGCGAACTTGCAGTTTCGTATCTTGGAAGAAATGATTTAGCTCACGTTGACGAAGATGAAGGTAAAAGAGCGCCGAGCGACCGATTATCGATTTCTGAGCCCGATTTTGAAAGTGAGGAGATTATTAGCGAAAGAATGATCGAATTGGATACTAGTGATGAAGATGAAGCCCAAATTGAATTCCCCGTTCGAGGTGAAAAGAAAAATAATATTCAATCCAGAAGCAAAGTTTTATCCAAGCATCAGGAAGTTGTAAAAGCAAGAGAACGTGGATATACCGGAGATATCTGCCCGGAATGCGGAAGTATGACGATGGTTCGCAACGGAACATGTTTGAAGTGCAATACGTGCGGTTCAACTACAGGATGCAGTTAAAGCATCCTGATTTTACTCAATATTGAAAGGGCTTCTAGCCCTTTTTTTGTCTCTTTTTTGTTTGACTTTTGAATTCAAAAGCAATACATTTTCAATCTTAATTTTAGTGAAATGATCGCTGGAAATTTTAAAATACTTGAAGATAAAATTTTAGCTGCGTGCAAAAGTGCGGGTAGAAATCGTTCTGAAATAATTTTGATTGGTGTTTCAAAGAACAATACAATCTCCGCAATTAAGGAAGCGTTGAACATTGGGATTCGGGATTTTGGAGAGAATAAAGCTCAGGAATTAAGAGACAAATGTTTGCTCTTTGAAGGAGATTTCAATTGGCATTTTGTGGGACACCTTCAAACAAATAAAGTGAAGTATGTTATTGAGCCTGCTGAGTATATTCACTCGGTAGATTCAAGTAAGCTGGCAGACGAAATAAATTTTAGAGCAGGAAAAATTAATAAGAGGCAAAAGATACTGTTTGAAGTTAACACCTCCGAAGAAGATTCAAAGTATGGATTGACTAAAGAGGATGAAGTTTTTAAGTTGGCTGATTATTGCAGCGGCAAAGAAAATCTTGAAATTTGCGGATTGATGACAATGGCTCCTTATACTGATGACGAAGTAGTAATAAAAAAAAGTTTTGAAAAACTGAATTCTTTGAAAGGGAAACTCGTTACAAGAGGATTTAATTTAAGACATCTTTCGATGGGAATGACAAACGATTTTGAACTGGCAATCCGCGAAGGAGCAACAATGATTAGAATTGGTACGGCATTATTTGGACATCGAGATTACAATAAAAGCTGGAAGGAAGAATGAAATTCACTCCGTACAATATCAAGAATCAGGAGTTCAACAAAGCGGTAAGAGGCTATGATAGGGACGAGGTAAAAGCGTTTCTTGAGGCAATTGCTGATGATTACGACAGACTGCTTCAAGCTAACCAATCGCTTTCAAAGGAATTTGAAAATCAAACTGATGAAATTCGCGAATTTAAAAAACTTGAAAAAAGTTTGCAGAATACTTTGCTGAACGCTCAAGAAAGTTCTTCTAAGTCGCTCGAATCCGCCAAGAAGCAGAATCAGTTGATAATTAAGGAAGCCGAAATTAAATCCGCACAGATGCTGGAAAAAGCAAAAGAAGAAGCGGATTCACTTAGAGACGCAGTGCTTAAATTAAGAGAAGAAAAAATATTAATTGTAGCGCGAATAAAAGCATTAATAGAAACACAATCCGGATTATTGGACATGACTTCTGCACAGACCGATTTGCCTGACGAAAAATTTATTAACAAATCACCCGAATCAAAATCAGATGTTGATGTTGATGACATCCTGGAGAAATTATTATGAGCCGTCTGCTTGAAATGATTGATGAAACATTAAAAGTTATTCGCAAGAAAACCGAGAAGGAATACACTATTGGAATTATACTCGGCACGGGCTTAGGCGGACTTGTAAGTGAAATAGAAAAGGATTTTGAAATTGATTATTCTGAAATTCCTCACTTCTCAATTTCAACAGTTGAATCCCATAACGGTAAATTAATATTTGGTAAAATAGGCGATAAGGATGTTGTTGCTATGCAGGGACGCTTTCATTACTACGAAGGTTATTCAATGCAGCAGATTGCATATCCCGTTCGTGTTATGAAAAAATTAGGCGTTACAACATTATTAGTTTCAAACGCATGCGGCGGAATGAATCCTACTTTCAAAAAAGGAGACATTATGCTGATGAGCGACCATATAAATCTTCTCGGCGATAATCCGCTCATCGGTCCGAATGAAGATGAATTCGGTCCAAGATTCCCCGATATGAGCGAACCTTACAATTATGAATTAATTGAACTAGCTGAAAAAATTGCGCTTGAAAATAAAATTAAAATTCAAAAAGGTGTTTACGTTGCCGTACCGGGTCCCAACCTCGAAACTAAAGCTGAATATAGATTTCTGAGATTGATTGGCGCCGATGTAGTCGGTATGTCAACCGTTCCGGAAAATATTGTTGCAAATCAAATGGGCATAAAAGTTTTGGGTATCAGCATAATAACGGATGAATGTTTCCCGGACTCTCTAAAACACGTCGACGTTCAAGAAATTATTGCAACTGCAATGGAAGCAGAACCTAAAATGACATTAATTATGAAAGAACTTGTGAACCGATTATAATGGAAAGAAAAAAAAACAATTATTTGTCCCCGGTTTTATTGGCAATGCTGATTTTCGCATCCAATTTTTTGAGCACAGACATCTTCAAAGTTGCAATTGAAAACTTTACCGTGTGGTTTGTTCTGTCGTTGTTTTCATTCGTGTGCGGTTGGCTGATCAACAAAACCCTCGGATGGGTTTACGGCGGCAAGGTAGTATTTTCGGTGATAATCGCAACTGTTGTAATCAGCATAATGCTTGTACTTTATTTTAATGATCATTTCGGTGTGAATGATTTACTTAGCGAAAATCTTTTCTTATACTCGCTGAGAAATATTATGCTGGGATCAATGGCATTCTTTGGAATGGCTCTTGCGGAATTAATTCAAACACAGAATAAATTGGAACTTGCCGCTAAAAACTCTGATGATTACGAAAAGCTGTTGAATGATGCCAAAAGGGAAGCCGAGTTCATTGTTGAGAAAGGAAAATTGAAAGCAGATAATTTAATTTTTGAAGCGGAAAAAAAATCTGCCGATCTAGAATTAAGAAGAAGAAATATTGAATCGAGACTTAAAGAATTCCTCGAAATAGAAAAAGAAATAATTAGAAAATATGAAAGCGAAGAAAATAGCTGAAACAATACAATCAAGGATGAGAGTAGGAAACGATGTTTAAGCAGTTTAATGATAGGATAAATTACCCGAAGATTGAGGAAAAGATTCTTGATTTTTGGCAGAGGAATAAAATATTTGAAAAAAGTATTTCAACGCGCGATGAAGCGAAACCTTTCACTTTTTACGAAGGACCTCCTACGGCAAACGGTAAACCCGGTTTACACCATGTAATTGCGCGTACGCTCAAAGATTTGGTTTGCCGCTATAAAACTTTACAAGGATTTCACGTAAATAGAAAAGCCGGCTGGGATACACACGGACTTCCCGTTGAAATTGAAGTTGAAAAAAAGCTCGGCATAAAAAGCAAAAGTGAAATACCAGAATTCGGCGTTGAAAAATATAACCAGGCGTGCAAGGATTCCGTTTTTGAGTATAAGGAATTATGGGATTTAATGACCACCCGCATGGGTTATTGGATAAATCTTGATGATGCATATGTTACCTGCACTAACGAGTATATCGAATCCGTATGGTGGGCGCTAAAAACTCTTTTCGAAAAAGGACTAATCTATAAGGATTACAAAATTGTTCCTCAATGTCCAAAGTCGGAAACTGTGTTATCTTCTCACGAACTGGCGCTCGGATACCGCGAAACAAAAGATCCATCTGTTTATGTGATGATGAAATTAAAGGAATCCGCAGATACGTTCTTCCTTGTATGGACAACAACTCCGTGGACTTTAATTTCTAACGTTGCCCTTGCTGTAGGTTCGGATATTGATTACGTAAAAATTAAAACCAATGATAAGTTTTTAATTCTCGCTAAGGAAAGATTAGCGGTTATTAAAGAAGAGTACGAAATAATCAATGAAATTAAGGGTTCGGAGCTTGCCGGTCAAGAATACGAACAGCTATTCAATTATGTGAAAGTCGACAGAAAAGGATTTTATGTAATCGAAGGCAATTTTGTTAGCACCCAAGACGGTTCGGGTATCGTACACATTGCTCCGGCATTTGGCGCGGATGACTACGAAATCTCTAAAAAATACAATCTGCCGTTTTTGCAGCCGGTAACTTTCGGCGGTTTATTCACGGATGAAATTACAGATTTCAAAGGCAGGTTTGTAAAGGATGCCGATCTTGATATTATTCTAAAATTAAAAGAGAATGGCAACCTTTATAAAAAAGAAACAATTGTTCACTCTTACCCATTTAGCTGGCGGTTCGATAACGTTCCGGTAATTTATTACGCTAGAGAATCCTGGTTTATTAGAACCACTTCAATTGCAGACAGAATGGTTGAACTGAACAAGAAAATCAATTGGTATCCGCCCGAAGTTGGCAGCGGCAGATTTGGTAATTGGCTCGAAGAAAATAAAGACTGGGCTTTATCGCGGGATAGATTCTGGGCGACTCCTCTTCCAATTTGGGTTAACGGCGACGGCGATACGTTTGCGGTCGGAAGCATCGAGGAATTGAAAGAAGGCTTCATCGAGAAAGATGGAAAGCGAATATCAGTCTCCGAAATCGAAGACATCGATCTGCATAAACCATTTGTTGATGGTGTAAAATTTGAAAGAAACGGGAAAATATATACCAGAACTCCTGAAGTGATTGACGTTTGGTTTGATTCCGGAGCGATGCCTTTCGCCCAATATCATTACCCATTTGAAAACAAAGAATTGTTCGAAAAGAATTTTCCGAGTGATTTTATTTGCGAAGGAATTGATCAAACAAGAGGCTGGTTTTATACCATGCACGCAATCGCCACAATGTTGTTCGATAGTGTAGCTTACAAGAATTTGATCGTCAATGAACTTATACTTGATAAGAATGGAATGAAGATGTCAAAATCAAAAGGCAATACTGTTGATCCGTTTAAGCTCTTCGACAAATACGGCGCTGATGCAACAAGATGGTATTTAGTTACAACCAGCCCGCCGTGGAAACCGACATTATTCGATGAAGACGGAATTGTTGAAGTGCAAAGAAAATTCTTTGGAACGCTGATTAACACGTATTCATTTTTCTCCCTATACGCCAACATAGATAAATTTGATTTCTCGGAAGATTTAATTCCTTACGAAGAAAGACCGGAAATTGACAGATGGATAATTTCCAAACTTAATTCTCTTGTTTCGGATTATGAATCCTTAATGAACGACTATGACGTAACAAAAGCCGCAAGAGAAGTTGCTTCGTTTACAATCGATCAATTATCAAACTGGTATGTGCGAAGAAGCAGAAGAAGATTCTGGAAATCAGAAATAAATAAAAATAAACTATCGGCTTATCAAACTTTGCACGAATGTTTAGAAAAAATTTGTATAATGGCTTCGCCTTTTGCGCCGTTTATTTCCGAGGAGATATACCAAAACTTAATCACCGCAACCGGAAAAGAGAAAGCCGAATCGGTTCATATCGTACAATTCCCAAAAGTGTTATTTAGAGATGAAGCTTTAGAAGAGAAAATGGAAATTGCACAAAATGTGGTTTATCTAACTCGTTCAATGCGCGCTAAATCTAATTTAAAAGTTCGGCAGCCGCTAAGCAAAATCATGATCGCAATAGACAAATCCAAAAGAGATGCTGTTGAAAAAATGAGCGATGTTATTCTTGAAGAAGTAAACATTAAAAATTTAGTTGTGCTGGAGGATGATTCATCTATCGTGAGTAAAAGCGCTAAAGCGAATTTCAAATCTATTGGACCAAAACACGGCAAATACGTTAAAACCCTTTCTGCCGAAATTGCTGGATTTAGCAAAGAAGATATTGCATATTTGGAGAGCGAAAGAAAAATTACTGTATCAATAGATGGTACCGATATCGAGTTAACTACGGAAGACGTAGAAATTATAAGCACCGAAATTGCAGGCTGGGTAGTTGAGACCGACAGCGGAATTACTGTTGCGATTGATTCCGAATTAACAGAAGATTTAATTGCAGAAGGATATTCAAGAGAATTAGTAAACAGAATTCAGAATATGCGTAAAGAAGCCGGTTTGGATGTGATGGATAGGATTAACGTACAAATTACAGCCGGTGATAAATTCAATGATTATATAAACAAGTTTTCAGGCTATATTGCAAATGAGATTTTAGCTAATAACGTTGATTCTAAAGATATTGTTGGTTACACTCAAGAGTTTATAATTGGTGAATATAATTGTATTATCTCTATTGCAAAATCTTAGAACTTACCTAATTGGAGGTAATTGTGGCAAAAAAAGCAGACAGTAAAAAAAAGAAAGTAAAAGTAGCGGCAAAGAAAAATATAAAAGCCACTACAAAAACCGGGGGAGTTAAAAAATCCGCTCCAAAAGCGGCTAAAAAAAGTGCACCGAAACCTGTTGTTAAAAAAACTGCAGTTTCGAAAAGCGCGCCCGTTAAGAGCAAGGCAGTAAAGACGTCAAAAGTTCTTAAATCGAAAGTGGTAAAAACTGAGACGAAGAAGAAAGTTCGGAAATCTCCAGCTGCAAGGGATGTAGAAGTTCATGCTCCGGTTAAGTTTGCGCCAAAGATTAAAGGCTACAGTAAAAAAGAGCTCGATGAATTCAAATTTGTAATAATGGAGAAGCGTGAGGAAATCATTGAACAACTCCAGAATTTAAAAGATCAAATGATGGATCCATCTACGGGAGAATATGTGAATGAAAGTTCACCTTACTCACTTCACATGGCGGATCAAGGGACAGAAGCTCAGGAAAGAGAAAAGCTTTATTTGTGGGCTCAAAGAGAAAACAAATTTTTAGGTTACCTGGAAGAATCTCTTCAAAGAATTGAAAACGGAACTTACGGCATCTGCATCGAGTGCATGGATGAGCCAAAAAATTTATGTCAAACTTGTCCTTTAGTACCAAAAGAGCGGTTGATCGCAGTTCCTCATACTCAATTGTGTGTACAGTTAAAAATGGCGCAAAAAAAATAAGGCGGATGCTTGAGAGTACTTTATTTAACTCTGGTGATTTTAATCGGTGATCAGGCTACTAAATTATTGGTTAAAGGTTTTTCAATTCCTTTTCTGAATTTAGAATTTGCCGGTATGTATTATGGCGAGAGCTTTGATGTTTTAGGCTCATTTTTTAGAATTACATTTGTAGAAAATCCCGGAATGGCATTCGGGATTGACGTCAACGATGGTTCAAAATTATTCTTGTCTCTCTTTTCGATATTTGCCAGTATTGGTATAGTTTATTATTTATATAAAATGCGGAACGAGAAACTTCTTTTACGCATATCTCTTGCGCTTATACTTGCAGGCGCTTTGGGTAATTTGGTTGATAGAACCTTTTATGGAATATTTTATGATTACGCCCCTTTATTTTATGGGAAAGTAGTCGATTTTTTTAACGTAGATTTTTGGGACTTTACAATTTTTGGACACACTTATGAGCGCTGGCCAATTTTTAACATCGCAGACGCTTCTGTAACAATAGGTGTGATGATGATAATTTTCTTTCAAAAAGAGATTATTCCAACCGAAAAAAAGGAAGAGCTTGAACCCGATGCAGAAATTGGGGATTTGGAAAGTGTTGATGTTATAGCAGATGACAGATTAGAAGTTGCAATTACAAGCAGCACGGCAAATGGCGAAATTAGTAACGGAAAAAATATTTAGCTTCAACATTGAAGCGGGGAAGACTAAAGAAAGATTAGACCTTTATTTAGCTAACAGCCTTGAAAGAGCTACCCGCTCCCGCGTACAAAAACTTATCAATGCAAATCTTGTAACTGTAAATGGAAAGGCATCCAAACCAAATTACAAAGTAATTCCCGGCGATAAAATTGAGGTTAGAATTCCGGTAGCGCCAAGACCGGAATTTGTTGAACCTGAAGAAATTCCTCTAGACATTATTTTTGAAGATGACTACTTAATTGTACTTAATAAACCGGCGGGCATGGTTGTGCATCCGGCTCTTGGTAATCATACCGGAACTTTGGTCAACGCATTGCTACATCACACTTCAAAACTCAGCCGGCTTAATGAATCCGTCCGTGCTGGAATTGTGCACCGTATTGATAAAGAAACAAGCGGTTTGTTACTAGTAGCAAAGGACGAATGGGCGCATTCTTTTTTAGCGAAGCAGTTTGCCGCGCATAGTATCGAAAGGGAATATTGGGCTGTGTGCTGGGGAATATTTGACAAAAGGAGAGGCGAAATAGTCGGCAATATAGCGCGTTCAAAAAAGGATAGAAAAATATTCTCAGTAAGTGAATCGGATGGTAAACATGCGCACACTTTTTATGAAGTAATTGAAGAGTTTGAATTTGCTTCACTTTTAAGGCTGCATCTAAAAACGGGCAGAACGCATCAGATAAGGGTTCATCTTTCCAGCGTGAACCATTCAATATTCGGTGATCCGACTTACGGAGGAAGAAGAATTGTTTATGGCGGAAATTTGCCTCAAATGAAAAGCCGCGTGGATAATTTATTAAAAATAATGACGCGCCAGGCCTTGCACGCAAAAACTTTGGGATTTGTTCATCCCAAGACCGGAGAGAAAATAGTTTTTAATTCCGGACTGCCATCCGATATGGAACAATTATTAGGCGAATTGAGAAAGTGAATAATTTGCGGGAAAATTTAACAGAGAGACACGAGAATAAATTACTTTCTTTTAAAGAAAGCCTTTCCTTTATACTTTGCTACATGCGCAGCAGCTAAACCGACAGCGCTGGCGGTCATAGCCATTCCCAAATATTTACCGAAAGCGCCAAGAACGTACTTAGCCTGCCATGCAACTTTTTGATTCATATTTTTTATTAGCTGCGCTTTTACTAATTCCATATCAAATTGGAGAGAATTTTTATTATCCTCTGAAGTCTCGTAAGACATCATTGATGTAACATAATCCCAATCACTCATTAAATTTACAAACTCTTCAGTAACAAAATTCTCCGGGAGTTGGTATCCATGTTGAAGACTGATTACGGATTTGATTTCAACAGAAACTGTTTTTGTGTCAGCGCTATCCTGCCCGAAAGAATAATCGCTAACAATTAAAAGCAGAAGCGCAGAAATAAGCAACTTATAAAAACTAGAATTCATGTTCAGGGATAACATAAATTGATCCTCGCAAAGGCATTTTAATTACGTAAGTCTGTTTTTTTCTGTTCGTTAAATAGTTTTCCCGCAGCCAGGGATTATACATTTTTAGAATTTTATAATTGATACCATACTGCAAGGCAAAATCCGCAAAGTTGTCTATTTTCCCCGAAACCGAAACATCAAAAGTTTCATACGGGCGGTATAAGTCATCGCTATCTACAGAGAATCCAAAATATTCGGGATGCTCCATAATTATTTTCAAACTGATTATTCTAGCCATGTAGCGAGAGGTTTCTTCTCCAAGAACAAGATTATAGTAATTATTAGTTTTTTGTCTTTCCATTTGAGTCTCAACGCCGTTTTCGCCCATATTATACGAAGCGGCAGCCATTGCCCATGTTCCAAATTTATTGTATGAATCGTTTAAATATTTGCACGCAGCTTCCGTAGATTTTTCAACGTGATAACGTTCATCAATCTCGTTATTAATTTCAAGTCCATATTTTTTACCTGCTTCGGAAATGAACTGCCAAAATCCCGTTGCGCCTTTTGGAGAAACGACATTGTCGAATCCACTCTCGGCTATAGCCAAATATTTCATGTCATCGGGAATTTTGTTCGCCTCCAATATTGGCTCAATTACAGGGAACCATCTATTTGCTCTTTTCAAATACAACACAGTTGCCGAATGCCAATAAGAGTTCACAATAAATTCTCTATCAATCCTTTCCCACACGTCCATATTTTCAAGTGGCACCTTTTCGCCGCAGAAGTCTAACTTATTAGGAAAGGGAGGCGATACGATTCTGTACTTTTGCGGAAACATATTAATCTCTTTTTGCTGAGGTGAACTCATCCAGCTTATTGATGAGTTAAAAGTGAATGTAATCAACAGAAAGAAAAATACGGCGCTAAAAATCCTAGCGAATTTATTGTTCTTCAACATGTCTATCTTCCAATGTTATAATTAAATGAAGGGCTGCAAGAATATACATTAATTTCGATACTTGTCAAGTAGTGAAGCATATATTACTCACACACGTTACGTTAAAATGCAGAGCGAAAAGTTTTTTCACTCAATAATTGAATATTTTATTGCAAATTTATTGAGCGATTCGGCGAATCACTCTACAATCCAAATTATCTTCTGTATGGTAACTTACTCAAAAAAATGAGTTAATTTATAAATAGCAAGCGATTATGATGGGTGCATATTTTTCCTATTGACACTTAATACCTAAAAACTTAAGTTTCTCCTAAATATTTACTTGGTTGATTATGGTAAGTGTGTTTTCCATCGGGTAAATAAAAATTAGCTGAATTTAAATCCATACAAACTCATGTTACGCAAAAATGTAGAGCGAAACGCTGTTTCGCTCAATAATGAATAATTTTAAGTAAATTGACAGAGCGATTCAGCGAATCGTCCTACAATTCTTATCCTTTCGCGTAAGGTGAGTTACAAATATAAAATCTACATCATAATTATTGGGAGGCGGTTGTGAAAAAAAGTATTGTAATTATTTGTTTAACAGTTTTAACTGCAGCGATTTATCCACAAGGATCTTTACCATTTTTATTAAATCCTCAATCACCGCTTTCTTTCAGCGCAGGCAATACTGGAGTAGCATATCTAGGCTCCGATGAGTTTGGATTTTACTCCAATCCAGCTAAACTCGGTATTCAGCAGTATGCTAATAGTATTTCCTTCATTTCAATACCAAAGCAGAAATACTATACTTGGACAGTTGCTAACTTCCAAAATTATGGATTAAAAATCGGGTATGATTTAAGCAAGAGCGAACTAAAGATTCCGATCACTGTTGGGCTTGCATATTTATACCACAAATTTAGTTATGGGATATTCACACAGACTTCAGAATACGGACCTGAGCCTATTTCTAAATTTGAAATTTATGACTCGTTCAATTCGCTTAGCTTCGGGCTGGGATATGAATATTTATTGAATTTCCATTTAGGTATTACAGTTAAGCGATTTGTTTCTCAACTGGGGTCACCAATATTTTTCGGTGATGGTGTGAAGAGTGAAGCTGAAGGTTTTGCGTATGATTTTGGATTACTTGTATCTGCACCAATTTCAGATTTGCTTATGAATAATCACAAATATTATTTGGACAATGTAAACTTTATAACTCCAACTGCCAATTTTTCGTTAGGTGCTGTATTCTCCAATTATGGAGACGAAATTATTTATTTAGATAAAGCACAAGCCGATCCAATCTCCAGAGTTGGCAGAATAGGATACTCTATTGATTTTGGAATTATGCTCAACTTGAAATCGACTGAACTTAACATGATAAACTATTCATTTTCTGCCGAAACTGAAGATGTGCTTATTAAATATGATAATTTTGGTAAATATAATTATCAGTCATTCATGAGCGACCTAAATTTTGTAAATAATTTTATTGAGTTAAAAAGCTCGGATAGAATTGTACTGCGCAAAGGGTATATATTAAATTTATTTGAAACAGTAAATATTTCCTCTGGCTCATATAAAGGAGGGGGATTTTTGAATATGAGAAATTCAGATGGCTTTGCGGTGTCCTCAATTGGTATTTCAAAGCTGCTTAATCATCAGATAGAAAATGAAACTGTACAATATATCTTAAGTCATTTTGCTATGTCTTATTACTTCTCTCGAAGTAATATCCGAAACGGATTTGAGTCTAATTATTCTGGAATAAGTTTGTCGTTCCATGGGTTCAATTTTTAGAATTGATTGAGCAGAATCATTTTTGGTAATAATATCCTTTCTTATTCAACGACAGAAAGATGAGTCGAAAGTAAATAATTAAATAAAAATAATTCTTTAATAAAAATAAGGGCTAAGTGATGAAATCCGTGTTACAATTTATCTTGCTCTTCTGTTTTATCACATTTCAATCTTCCTTTTCTAAAGATGGGACCCGGCTTTCCAGCGGGAAACCGGCTTCAACATATTGGCAGCAGCAAGTTGATTACAATGTAGAAGCCGAACTAAATCCGGAGAAAAAACTTCTTAGCGGAAAAGGAATAATCACTTATTATAACAATTCTACTGATACGCTGAAGTCGCTCGTGTGGCATTTATATCAAAATATTTTCCGCAAAGATTCTTCGCCGCGAAAAAACAATACTCAAAATTCCCGCGCGTATGGAATAACAAAAGGAATTGAGATCGAAAAAATTCTGATTGATGGGAAAACTGTGTTTCCACAAATTGATGGAACAATTATGGAAACAGTATTGCCTCAGCAACTTCTTCCTAATTCAAAAATTGAAATTGCAGTAGAATGGAATTACGAAATTCCCGGGAATGCGTCGCTGCGCACCGGAAGTAATGGAAAGGATTTTGGAATATGCCAGTGGTATCCGCAAATCGCCGTTTATGATGATCAGCGAGGCTGGGATAAAACGCAATATCTCGGTAGTGTGGAGTTCTATCTTGAATATGGAAATTGGGATGCAGAACTAACCTTGCCTGCAAATTATATAGTCGCATCAACAGGAATTCTTCAGAACGCGGGCGAGATTCTTAACGCAGAACAATTAAAACGATTCAATTCTCTTTCAAAAGATTCTGTCTCAAAAATAATTTTACCCGGAGAAGCAGGTGACACTACAACTGCCATAAGAGAGAAAAAACGTACATGGCATTTCACTGCGGAAAATATACGCGACTTTGCCTGGGCTGCTTCTCCCGATTATGTATGGGACGGAACAAAAACTAATGACGATGTAAATATCTACGCTTTTTACAAAGCCAAAGATTATAGAGCTTCATTTCCATTGATCATGAGCGACGCTTCAAACTGGGATGAAGGCGCAAAGATGGCTAAACATGCTATCGAATTTTACTCTGCAAAGTATGGGAAATATTCATATCCACAAGCAACCGTTGTTTCAGGTCCTGTCAGCGGTATGGAATATCCTATGCTAATCTTTGCCAGTACAGGCGATCCTATTTCGAATCAATTGGAAATTGTGATTGCGCATGAACTTGGGCACGAATGGTATCCAATGATGATAGGAAGCAACGAAACAAATCATCCGTTCATGGATGAAGGATTTACTACATACATCACTTCGAATTGTGTTGAAGATTGGTCAGGCAACAACGGTTTGTTTCACAAAGATTTTGTAAATAAATATTCGTGGTTGAATATTCCGAACAATAATGAACGACAATTTGAGCAGCGCATCTATTTAATGGAAGCACGGGCAAATATTGGTGCGTCAATATTATCCCATCCGTATTCAATACCACCGGCAGAATATGGTGTAATGGCATATATGAAACCGGGTTCGGTAATGGCAATGCTGGAAGATGTCTTAGGAAAAGAAACTTTCAACGCCGCTATGCTGGAATATTACAATCGCTGGAAATTCAAACATCCATTTCCGCAAGATTTTTTCAATACGATTGAAGATGTTGCCGGGTTTGATCTCGATTGGTTTTGGCATCAGTGGTACGAAGAAAAATGGAAAGTTGATATTGCTGTTGATGAAGTTAAGAACGAAGAAGTAAATGGGAAATGGAAATCAACCATTACGCTGGTGAACAATGAACAAGCCAAAATGCCGGCATCGTTGCAATTATTTTTATCAGACGGAACAATACGCGATGTACGGTTCCCGGTAACGATTTGGGAGATAAGTAATCGCGCTGATTTTGTGGTTGATTCCCTTCCGGCGAAAGTCAAAAATGTCATCGTCGATCCCAAAATCATGTTGGCTGATGTAGATCGTTTGAATAATTCATGGTGTATGCCGCGCGTTGAATTTGATTACGGTATGAATATTTTAAATTATATTTTATATCCGCTTGATGCGTATCGTATTAATTTTGCGCCCTCATTCGGATTTAATTTGCGCGATGGAATTGAACTTGGAACAAGTATTAATGGCAGTTATATGGCGACTGATTACAACACGACGTTTGCAACACGATACGGAACGCTCAGCGGTATTCCGGATTTTGAATTCAACTATTCAACCCCGCTGCGAATATTCTCTCCGAATCTTACAACATCCATCGGCGCATTCCGTCTGGATGGACGAAGCGGTGGAAACTGGAATATTCAAGCAGTATTTGATAAATACACCAACCTCTCAAATTATTTTAAACATTCACTCATTGTCTCAACAAGCTTTTATGCCATCACCGTGAAAGACCGCCGCTATCTCGAGAATCAAAAAGAATGGCAGAGCGGAAACTTAATTTTTGGAAAGGTTGCGCTAAGTTACAAACGGAATTATAACAACGGCGGATACAACATTATTTTTACTGATGAGTACAGTATTCCAGGTTCAGATTTTCAATACAGTAAAATTACCAGTGAAATGAAAACGGTGAATTCACTCTTTGCCGGTCTTACATTGCGCACACGGACATTTTCCGGAATATCAACGGGTAATGTTCCCGCACAAACTGCATATTCACTTACTCAATCGTCACCGTTAGAACGATTTGACAGTTGGTATTTTCGAACTCCGATTGTTGGACAAAATTTCCGTAATTATTTTGTAAAATCCGGCGGTGGAAATATTTTTCTCGCACAAGACACAACATCAGAAAACATCTTCGCATTCAACACATCATTAAGCCGTGGTCTTTTTGTGATGTTTGCGGATTATGGTGCATTATACGATAAAGCATCAAATAAATTCAGTAAACCGTTCTTCGATGCAGGTGCAGGCGTGGAGCTTCGTCTTGGCAACATTTCAATATTTAATTTGCGTATGGATTCTTTCGGATTAAGTATTCTCTTTCCATTCTTCGTGAAAGATCCATCAAGACCAAATGACAAAGAATTTGATTATAGATGGAGAATTGTAATTGGGACAAGATTGTAAAATTCGCCGGTTATTCAATTGAGGTTCAATCCACACACCCGCGAAGGGTGCGACTCATAATCTTAATCATAATCTTAATCATAATCTTAATCCCCGCCACGTTTCAATCCACGCACCCGCGAAGGGTGCGACAATATGTTTTTTCTGCAAGTACAACCCATTGCAGCGTTTCAATCCACGCACCCGCGAAGGGTGCGACAGTAATGACCTTCCCCGACATACCGCGCAAAGTTAGTTTCAATCCACGCAC
>JAHJTX010000057.1 GCA_018829545.1 Bacteroidota bacterium
ATACGAACGACAACCCAATAATGCAAATCTGTTGGGGGAACACAAACGCCGTTTTGGCGTATGTGTTTTTCAAAAAGCTCGTTTATGGGCTAAAAACGCAATATAGCTCCGTAAAAAATATTATTTTTTTCAATTTTTATCGGTTTTTTATGGCGTTTTTATAGAAAATGCGCAAGTTGGGTTAAGTCGTTTACCCTCAACCATGACTGGATAGAACCAAAGAAGGAAATTTATTCCTTAATATTTTCCGCCAAATATTACACAAATATGAATGATAGGAGCCTATTTATACGTTTACTGTAAAACAACCTTAACAGTTTTGCATCCAAATTGTTTTGTCGGATCATCAAATTTTACATGCAGATTTATAATACCTTGTTTTGGAGTTGTTTCATATTCAGCATTCGTAACGGTTACAACCTTCTGATCGAAAGTATTCAAAATAAAATTCCCTTCATATCCAGATTTACCCTCAACTATTAATGTATATTGTTTCCCTGAAAGAAAAGTGGAAATGATTCTGAAACCTTGAGAACTATCACCGGGTTGAGGATGCGGAACAACAGGATACATTCCGATCCCTCCAGTGTGTTCAAAAACAATTTCCACAGAAGTATTTAGTTGAATTTGTAATGGAGTTGCCAGAAGTCCTCTGAACGTTGAATCTTTGATTGCTATTTCTTTCTTATCGATAAATGTCTTTTTAAATTTCATTCCTTCCGGAATTTCAGGAGCAAATTGAACTTTTATTTCCGGTCCCTCCATGAGTTTGATAAAATATACTGTTTTGTTTATCTCACGTTTCATCGTTAATTGAAGCAATGATTTCCCGGATCGTAAATTGGCAACAGAGATAGTATCCCAAGAAAGAGGGAATCTCGGCTTGAGCATTGCACTTTGTTCAACCGCATTCGGTTTCCATCCTATCATTCCAGTGATTGCCGGATGAAGAATATTTGTTTCAGACCAGCACTGATGTTGACAAACGCCTGATGGTTTATATACTAAGCCATTCATCACCTCTTCGACATATCCAAGCGCCCAATAATTTTTAATTGCAAGATTTTCATTGAAGTGCGAAAACGCTTGTACTGAGTTCCCATATTCGTACTCCGCTAAAGCAGCCCACCCGGTAAAAAGCGGCCATACAGCTCCATAATGATATCCCGTTGGATTGAATAATTTTGAAGAAGAACTCAAAATACGAACACCCCAGTCTGTACTAAAACTATTGGCTGCATATGAATCAAGCATATGTTTTACTTTAGTATCTTCTAACAAATTAAAGTACGCACCGACAGCCGGAAGGATTGTCGGCTCAGTTTGATAAGTTCCATCTTTCAATTTTCCGAGATTATAGAATTGAGTTGAATCATTCCAAAAATCAGTATTTAATATTTTTTGAACTTTTTTTGATTGCAAAGAATATTTTACTGCAAGATCTTTTTCGCCAATCAGTGTGGCAAAATATGACATGTCCTTTAATGCTTGCCCCCAAGTCGATGAAAGATAAAAAGAACTATGTGCTCCAAACAACGCGCCTCCTTCAACCCAGCCGTGCCCTACGTTTGTGTTCTCAATCAACCCATCGCCGTCTGTATCAGTCGAATAAAGGAAATCAGTTGCCTTCTTAAGATGCGTCCAGCTTTCTTTGATGAATTGAATATCACCTGATGCACGCAGATAATGACCGGCAAGAATTATATATAATGGAGTTGCATCCGCTGCATCATAATGGACAACTCCACTCGTTGAGATTTCATGAAATATTTTTCCGGATCTATCCTGATACCGTTGTAAAAATTTTAATTGTTCTTTTACTATTTCAGTATCACCATAGTCATCAATAGCAAACCCGGACCACTCGGAATCGCGCCCAAAATACCAGGCATAACCAGGACGCCCACTGTTTTTATGGGTTCCATTCCATCCGTGAGCTGAAGTTGCAAATCCGGCAAGCAACCCCGTTCCAAGTCCTGGAGTATAGGCAAGAAATTTATCTGTGCCAACAATTGCCCATCGGAAAAGAGTATTAAATTCTTTATCGGGAGAAAATATTTGTACGGTACGTTTTAAAAGATCAGTTGTATGCGCAACCTGTTCCGCATATTGTTCTTCCGGTTTTTCGAGAAGTATTCGGTAATCACTAAGCGCTTTTTCCTTCCCTTCATTTGTTCCAAGAAAAGCATAATTGAGTGTGAAATTATTTTTATTGTTTAGATCATACATCACCGCATGATACACCTGATTCTCATTCGTTTCGGCTCCTACAAACCCTTTAGGCGACCATTGAATTTTTTGGAACTGCCCGCTGATTTTTGCTGAAGGAATAACATCGCCACCAAACAAACAATAAAATTTGCCAGTTGTATCTTTTAAATGAAGTGCATTCATCGTCTCATCGTAAGCATAGTGCACATCTCCAAGTGCATTAGCATCATACGGCCACACCCAACGCAGATCGCTGCGAAAGCGAATGACAAGTCTCACTCGAAATGTTGAAGTATAATGAGCAATGCCTCCTGCTTTCCATAATGAAGCAAAAATAATTTCTTTCAAAACGCCGAAAGGAGTCGAATAAATCCGGCTAAATGATTCGGGGCGAATTTCAACTCTCACCGGGTAATTTTGTAGCCATGTTATGGAGTCGCCCGTTATCATTCCAACCTCGTAATCACGGAGAATCCTTAGGGGATGTACCCATACTTCTTCAATTCCGCCATTTTCTTTTCCCATGATAAGCGCACGCCGACCTGAAGCTTCATAATAATTGTTTTGCGGTTCTAAACGAGTAAAAACCAATTCGGAGGAAGGAATGTTTTTCATTTCTCTTTCTTTTGAAGAAACTATTGGGGCGTTTTTTTCGGTAAAAAGGATAGGGTGATTATTAAATTTTTCCCAGTAAGTAACAGATTCGCTAAATTTTTCACCGGTAAGATAACGAAGCGTATTCTTCATAAAAAGTTCGAGGTGGTTTCGGAGATTGTTTGATTTACTAAAATAAATACTTGAACCTATAGAAATTATTTTCCCCTTTTTATTGGAGTGCTCAATCACAATCTTTCTTTCCGCATAGACAAAAACGTATGCCTTATCTACGGCAATTACTTTCCCTCTCTCAGGGAAATCATTACCAAAATATCCGACGAGTGGCATTATTTGGTCTTCGTTGGCATCCCATACATACACACCGCCAAAAAATCCAGCAAATAGCGGATGGCCCAAATGCCCTTGAAATCCGCGCTCATCAAATAACCATTCGTTCTGTACTGTATCACGACGGATTTCCGGTTTCTTAGGTTCAATACCTATGGCATTCGGTAGTATGGCTGCATAATCCGAAAAAAGAATTTTCCCGCCATTCTGATAATATTTGTTGATATAGGAAAGAAATCTTTTTTGCTTGAGGAGATTGTTTAATCCGATTGTATCGGGAAGATGAATCCACAGAGCATTCATCCCTTCAAAATCCCAATTTCCTTCTTCTGCTTTTATAATCTTACAAGAGAATATATTCGAATTATTCAACCATTCTATCGCAGCTTCATCTTCCTTGGTGATCTCATTGGCAGAGGTCACATAACCGATGTAATATTTTTGCTGAGAAAATGTAATAGTGGTTAGTACGAACAAAAGAAGAAAGTGTAAATAATATTTCCCCATTTGCGGATCCTTTTTCATAGGTATTATAATATTGTTGTCAATTCTTATCTTAATAAAATCATTTTTTTGGTTTGGATAATGCTTCCGGTTTTTAATTGATAAAAATACACGCCGGAAGAAAAGCCCTGCGCATTCCACTGAACGGCATGATTTCCAGGGCTCATTGGTTCATCAATTAATTTCGCTACTTCCCTCCCGAGCATATCAAATATCTTTAATGAAACATACGACTGATTCTCTAATGTATAATTTATAATGGTTGCAGGATTGAATGGATTTGGATAATTTTGTTCTAAATTAAATCCTTTAGGAAAATTCCTCATTTGATCAAAAATACCGACAGGCGGTGTACTTTTTGCAAGTGCAACCGCTGCTTCGTAATCAAGCGCATAATGCCACCAGTTGTTCAACACTCCATCACTTACACCTTCATATCTTGGAATATGACCATACCACCACCGTAAAAATCCAAGATGATCGTTTCCTTCTGCAAGCGGTTCGCCCGGCTGATAAATCCATGTCTGAACATTGACTTTCGATGATTGATCCAATAATAAAGGATACCGATACCAATTTTCTGCGTACGAAGTGACTAATGTTGTATTTCCATAATTGTAATCTGACGTTCCGTTTGGTGGGAAGTGGATATTCCCGACATGCGCACCGCCAGGAACATCTTTTTCAATTCGAGTGAACAAATCCCACGGTGTCGGGTTTGCCCGTTTCGGATCCCAGTTTAACCCGGTAGCTTCATAGTACGCTTGCACCATGGCACTTTCCATCCTATGCCCAAAGCTGTGGAACGCTTGGTCAACGCCGCGTTCGTAATTCAACCCCATCACGGAAAGAAGTTTCGTCAATGCTGTGCCGTCTTTAATAGGAGGAGAGTTCCACCAGAACGCTTTGGGTCCCATCAGTTGCGATTCATACATGCCGAGGAATGGAGCGGCAAACACCCACACCTCATCAATGGAGTCATTGTTTCTTTTCTCATCAAAATGATAGTATTTCACCATTTCGCGGTAATCGAACCAGATCTGTCCTGAATCTTCGGCTGCGCGCAGTGTTTTCCATCCGGGTTCTTTGAGCAGTTCAGCATATTGTGTAACGCCAAGAAAGTTTCCGTAAAAGCGCGTGAAGAGAATGTTTGCTTCAATGATCTCCACGAATTGAAAATTCACGACACTGTCCGTCGCTTCTTTGAAATGAAACACAAGTCTATTTGACAACTGCATCGGGTCACGCCAGCCAAATTCTTCATGAATGCGATTGCTCGATGGCAGCACAGGATCCTGAAGGACCAATGCTACTTTCACTGTCATCGGCTTTACTTTTAGTGAACGGAAGTCTTGTACTATACTCAACGAGGCAAAACCTTTTAACTTATTATCTAGAGTCCGCACGCTGATTTCACAATCTCCTAGAGCAAATGCGGAAATTTTACCAAATTCATCCACGGTTGCAATTGAATGGTTAGAAGATTCCCATGAAATCGGTGAAGTAATAAAATTTGAATAGAAATTTCCTTGTTCATCTTGAATCTTCAGTTGCAATTGCAGAGATGTGTTGGGAATCATTTGAATAGGTTGAGGTAAAATAATAAACTTCGTGAATGTGATACTTCCTTCTAAGACTAATTCACCGAAGCGAATAGTTGAATCAGAAGGATTTTTAATTGACAACCGTATTAACGAAACTTCTTTTTTAGCAAATGCGGAAGAATCCCATTGAAAAGCATTTGCAGACTTTTTAGGAACAAGTAATGAGTATGTTCCTGATTTTGAATTTAAGTCGGTAAGTGAATTAGCAGATTCGAGAAACCATTCAGCATTATGCCAAAAATATGTTTTTGCTTTTTCAATACTAATTGCTGAATCAAATTGAACGGTAAGAATCAGAGAATCTGTATTCAACATTTCTAATGCATTAAACGGGTTGCCATCAAACGTTTTTAAGGTATCGCCGGAATATGCCGGAACAAAATTTGGGTGTGCCTTTCCGGCTTTCCATAGCGCTCCTATATCAACTGAACGAAGCTGTACTATCTGCGCCTGTGTTACTACTGCGCATACGAAGAGAATAAACAATATTAAATAGTGTTTGCGTCTTTTCATATCAAATCCTTATTTACATATTTATGATAATCGATTACTAATTGCATCTTATTTTTCTATTACAAGAAATTGTGCAATTCGCAATTTTGTGCAGCCATACGGAATCAAGGTAACTTCCTCAACAGGTTCTTTTGAACGGATCGGACTCCACGGCATAGGCCCAGCAACACCACCATATTGCTGCCATTCGGGAATGCGTTTTGCCTTAACTTTTAGCATTAACGGTGAAGCATTTGCAATAAATGGTTGAGGGTGCATGTCTTTTTTTTGAAACGTAAAACTGGAATCTGAATAATTTTCATTGTCGATGATTAATCCGTAATTCCAACTATCATTAGAATAAATTCCATACGTTGCGTAAGGTTCAATTCCCTTTATTTTTCTCCATTCCTCAGTCATCTTTAAAGCATACACTAACGGACCACGTTCCACCCCGATCGATTCTTCATGCCACTTTGATAACCGGACTTCCATTGGAAAAATAATCTCAACAACATCTCCACTTTTCCACTTCCTGAATATTTTTTCAAGAGAACTTGCCTTAGGGGAACTTTGCGTAATTCCATTAATGCTAATTTTAGCAGAACTGCACCATGATGGTATGCGAAGATAGAGAGGAAATTCAACGTTTTTTATTCCTGCATATTTTAGCAGAATCTTTTCATCAAAAGGATAATTTGTTTCTTCTACAAAATTTACAGCAATGCCATTGCCAACTTTTGCAGAGACTTCCGAAGGAGCATAGGTCATAATTACAAGACCATTATCCTGCGTAGCAAGCCACAATTGGCTTGTGAACTTCGGCCATCCTTGATGATAATTTGCAGTGCAGCAGCCATATCCGTCTTCGAGTCCAAAGAGATTGGATCCCCAATGCCGGGTATTGAAGTTCTGATATAGAGTATCACACACAATCTGGTTAGGTGTTTGGTAATATTGTCTCCCGGTAAAATCCGGTTTAACAGCGGCAGGTAATGCATTGAAAGCAAGTTTTTCCAACATTTCTGCAAACTCAAAATCTCCGGTTATTTGGAGCAATGTTTCAAGACTGAACATATATTCTACAACAGTACACAATTCCGTTCCTTGAGATGGGTCAGTTCCATGTAACAGTTCATCTCCTGAGAACATTCCGTTTACTTGACCATGATATTTCATCAAATCGGCAATCCCTTTTTTTACTGCTTTGATGTACCGTTCATCTTTTGACTGCTGATAATACACGCCGGGTTGCTTTATTCCCATTCCCGTGTTTACCCCATGCCAGTATTTTGGATCACCTGATTCAAACATTCCGGTCCAATCTTCGGTTTGAGAAAATACAAGCTGTGCAAGATCAAGAAGCCATGTCTCTCCTGTTCTGTTGTAGAGCCAGTAGATACTCTGAAGATTCTCTCCGCCGCGCGATTTTGCCCAATGTGACCAATATGAAAGTGGCTTTGTCGGTAATTGCAATTGCTGGTATTTAAAATATTTCTGCATGAATTCCAAAACGCGTTTATCATTTGTCGCATCGTAGTATTGCTGCATGACTTTCAACATTATCATGTGGGGCCACCAATCTTCTTTACTTTTTTCCATCCATGCCTGCCAGCGTTCTTTGTCGGAAAATTTTCTTGTAGTATCTCTCTGCGGTCCAAAATATCCATCCGATCTTTGTGTTTTCAAACTCCATTCTATCCATGCTTGGGCTTTCTTGATGAGAACTGGATCTTTTAATGTGTAGGCAAGAGGTACTAAACCGTCCAGCCAGTACGGTCCTCGTTCCCATGGATCTCCCTTCCCACCAAGCCATCCGTTATCGGGGCCGACATCTTTCCAGATTTCATCGAGGTGTCCTGTCATTCCACTTGCAGAAAGTTTGAACTGCTGCAACAGCCATCCTTTGGGAGAAATAGATCCAAGAGGAAGCTGGATATATGGATTTTCGATAAGTGGTTGGCGGTTAGAAATATAATTTTTATTTTGTGCCGATACATCTGTTGTATAGACGATTAACAAAAAGATAAGAAATAACCATAAAATATTTTTCATAACTGTCTCAGATTACTTTCGATATTTGTGATGAATTTCAGAACAATTGCGTAAACGTTCCGCACTAAATTCAGCCGTTATATCCCGCTGAGGATTCGCCAGCATTTCATATCCTACCATAAATTTTTTTACTGTTGCTGAACGGAGTAACGGTGGATAAAAATGCATGTGAAAATGCCATTCGGGATGTTCATTCTTATCAGTCGGCAACTGGTGAATACCAGATGAATAAGGGAATGAAACCATAAATAGATTATCGTATTTTGTTGTCAAACGTTTTAATATATCTGCAAACGATTTTTTTTCTTTTTCATTTAGTTCAACCAAACTTCCATAATGTCTTTTTGAAAGAACTATCGTTTCAAATGGCCACACAGCCCAAAAAGGAACAATAACAATAAAATCTTCATTATCGCATACAAAACGTTCTTGAAGTTTTTGTTCCAAAGCAAGATAGTCGCACAGAAGACATTTCGATCTTTTGGAATAATAATTTGTGAATTGAGTAAGCTCTTTGGCTGGTTCTGCCGGAATAGAATTTTGTGCCCAAATTTGGGAATGCGGATGCGGATTGCTACATCCCATTGCTTCCCCTTTGTTTTCAAATATCTGTACATAATTAATATTTAGATCAGAAGCATAAGTACGATATTCTTCCGTCCAGATATCAACTACTTTTTGAATTTGTTCAACAGGTAATTCGGGAAGTGTTACATTATGCTGAGGAGAAAAACAAACAACTTTACACGTTCCTGATTCGCCACGAGCAATAAGAAGATTATCTGAATTGAATTCATCTAAAGAAGTAGTAGGCAACAATGCAGGAAAATCATTTGTAAAAGTATAGACCGAATCATATTCCGGATTACGAATACCATTTGCGCGCTCATTTCCCGGGCAAAGATAGCAAGTTGAATCGTATGCCGGTAGCTTTTCTTCTGGTATTTCTTCTTCTTGTCCGCTCCATGGCCTTTTTGCGCGGTGAGGCGATACAAGAACCCATTCTCCCGAAAGTATATTGTACCGGCGATGAGGCTGTTCGTTGAGTTTAAAAATCATCTTGGATTACAACGGTGCAATTATTTGTTCTTAGCATACATTTCAATCAGTACTTTTGCCATAATGGAACCCCAAATATAATTTGACGGACTTTCCTGCACGGGAAAATCAGGGCTATAAGATTCCCAGAATCGATGATTTATTTCAAGTTGTGTTGTTACGGCAAGCATCATTTTGTCGGCAACTTGCGCAGCGAGTTTATCGTACCCATAATTTTTTAATCCTGCCATTACCATGTAGTCCCACAGCAGCCAAACTGCGCCATTCCATCTACAGCAGCCGTCAATGAATGGCGTATAATGCGGATCGTCAGCTGCTAAAGTGGGAATTCCATATTTACGCCAAAAAGATTTTTCATTAGTTAAATGTTTAACAAGTTCACTTGCCTGCTCTTTGGTTGCAACACGTGCCCACATTGGTAAAAAGCCGATCAGTTCTTTTCGTTTTAGACTTGCCCCTTCAAACTCAAACGAGTTATCTGCCATTGAAACATTATAGTAAAATTTATCCTTTTTATCCCACATATATTTATTGATAAGATTTGCAGTCTTATCAAATTTTTCTGTCCACTCACGTATACCGGCAGTATCATTTAACTCTTTTGCCATAGATTTGAGATAAAAAATTTCATTTGCAACTTCCGATGTCAAATCGAGAACATCAAGTTCGTGGGAAATATCTCTCCCTTCATCCGTTCCTTCAGAAAATAATTGAAAAACTACATTCCATCCATCTCGAACATTTTCGATAATTCCATACGGACCCCATTCGTACATTCCATCCTGATCCTGATCCCGTTCTTTTTCGAGATAGCGGATGTACTTCGAGCCGGCATCATAACATTCTTTTAAGAATATTTTATCTTTACTAACACTATAAATCTCCCAGTTAGTCCATGAAAAAAACGGAGCTGATGTTGAAGGAATTCCTTCATGCGGGTAAACTTGAGGACCACGGGGTCCATGGCGATAAGCTATCAATCCATCTTCATATTGCTGTTCGATATAAACCCGTTGAGATGACTGCGCTGATTTCGGATCGAGATAAGCGTAAGGAATCATTGAGAGTGATTCATGCATAACCTGATGCCCATGCCCCCAACCCCAAACAGGATTACGTGAAAAAACATAAAAATTATTAGTCGTTTGTCCGCTGGGAGGAAGCATGCATTGACGCACAAGATTGAACGCACTAATGTATACCATTTTTTCTTTGGCTGTCTTAAATTGTATTCGCGGAACAGATTTGAATAACTCAATATTCTCATCTACATATTTTTGAAGTTCGATTGTCTTGGCAGATTTTGCATCCGTAATCAATTCACTTTCAGGACTTCGTTCATCTTGAACCGATCTTATAAAACGGATGGATGTTTTTTCTCTTGGTTGAAGTTTTATATTTTTTTGCAGCGCTGCGATATTTACAAGTCCACCCTTTTGTTCATTAAGTGCAGTAACATTTTCGTGTACTTTGCTTAATCGTTTTATATCAAAATAAAATTGATCAAGATCGCACACATTATCTGCACCGTAACTTTGAGGAGAAGTGTTACACGAAAGTAAGTTCCGGAAATTAGATGGGTAACCTCGATCTGCATACAGATTGCTGTGCAATCGTTCGTATGGTTCATAATGCGTAAAGACATAACCATGATTTGATTCATCATACCGCACAATTTGCAATGAATCTTCAGGTATGTAAACTAGCGGATATAGCATAATATCGTATGGAATGTTGCCGGTATTTTCGATAGTAAGGTCTATAATCGCAGACCCTGAAGTATAAATAAAAAAAACCTCTTGAACTTTGATATTTTGAAACGGTTCGTATTCCAAAATAGCCATATCAGGAAATGAGGCAACAACAATCGGTTGTTTTACAAAATCACGGATCTTGCTAATCACCATATTGTTCACTTTCCAAATCACAGTAAAATCTCCGGCATATTGGCTGGAGTACGTGATGGGTTTGTCTGAAGTGAAATAGTTCATGAAGTACGATTTATCTGCAAAAAATCTTGAGCGTGAGATTGCTGCAGCATAATTTGTAAAAAGCGGATCGTTTGTTTTTGCGTTAAGTCGTAAAAATTCATCTTTTACAATTACCTGAGCCTCAGACTGCGACGATACCGTCAGCAGCCAAAGAAACGAAACAACAATGATTCGGAACACCATCATCTCACCTTTTTCACTTGTGTTGACTTCGTCAGTTTTTGTTGCGCATTGACAACAACGATTTTGTCAGGATCAAGGATACGTGCGTAGAAATTATATCCGCCGAAATTATTTTCTATCTTCAGCAGCAGTTTGTTCCATCCCTGTTTCAATACAAGCGAAACGCGATCCTGGTCCGGTTCAGCTATTCTAACAGCAAGAAAACGATGGATCTCCTTGTCGTTCAAAAACACTTTCACACCGTCATCCGAACCGAGCAGCAACGGCAGTGTTTGTTCTTTCGGCGAATAAACATATGTCAGCGCATATACTACCACCAGTTCGTAAGGATCATACTTATATAGATCCATTCGTCCATGCGTGGGAGTTTTATCCAATGTCCAGCCGATTGGTTTATTATCAACACCGGGATACGTCTTCTTCAAATCGATCTCTTGTTCCGGAGGATAAGGAATATCTATACCTAATCGGACGAGATTTGCATTTCGTGGATTTGCAAATGGACCAATCATATACCATTCTGAAATGAATTTCCGATTCGGAGTTAGGACGAATGCATCCAATCCGAGCGAATATCCAGATGACGATGGATCTTTTCCTTTAATAACAAATTGTAAGGGCAACATTTTATTTTGAGTTTTAAGACTCTTAAAAAGAATTTTGCCACCAGGCATTATTGTTTTATTGAATGCTGTAATGGTTCCAATCTTCTTACCCGCATACAAAACATCAACATTACCGTAATCCGGACCGATTGTATAATAGATAGCAATATCGTACGATTCTTCAATAGCCGGAAGGTCAAGTGTCATTTTTTCACCGGCAGCTTTTGCTGTGATTTTCAACTGTCGGTTCCCACTCCAATCGGCTCCAAATAACGACATATCTTCTATTGAAAACCGAGTAATTGAGTTTACCGGAGTAAATGATTCTGCTTCTATTGCTTTATTTGGAACGGCAACGCGCAAAGGAATACGCATTCCTGCAGGAAGCATTTCGGGGAATGGTTTATGCGGCTCCAGTTGATACCAGTATGCAGTGGAACTGTAATCGGCACGTTCAACATTTTCGGTACCATGTTCCATTTCAAATCGGATTGATTTGGTGAATGGAATAGCATCAAGAATATGAAACCGATATGCGGCAATGCGGCTTAACGAATCATCTTTGAGAATTAATCCATGATACGGCGCGGCAAACTCTCCGTGATTGAAGTACCAACCGCCGGTGAAGTAATCCTCCGTTCCTGTTCCGTATAATGATGGAAATTTTTCGCCATCAACATATACCATTTCGTCCCCTTCCAAATACTGCATTCCCTTTTCATAACTCTGCATACTCATATTCAAACCGACAAAATGCCCGGTGCCTTCTGCGTCCAGAATGGTATAATTCTTTGCCGGATCGCAGCGGGTTTCGCGGTGCCATTGAGCGTGGAAATACGCTACGGTTGAATCAAGCGGGCGATATAATTTTTGATAATCAATGTGATAATAAAATGAATTCACTTCTATTGAAGACTGGTTTACAACCTCAACGCGCGCAGATGTATTGAACGGCATCGGAATATAACAATAGTAACCACCGCTGGACATACCGATGTACGGCGTTACATAATGCTTGTATTGAAATCCTGTACCGAAGAAATCACCGATCGGTACTTCAACCGACGGATATTTTTCATCATCCCAATACATGCGAAGCAGAATAGTGCGAAGAAAATATTTTTCTTTTGTCGCTATCGTCACCCAAAACTTGACAATCATCCCCGGTCCTTGAAGAGAAGCAATCGTTTGTGTCTCTCCCGGTGCGATCGCAATAAAGTCGTTATTTCCACCGGACGAATCGAAACTTGATACCTGCACCAACTTTGAGTTTTTGAGATATGGAAGACGAGCAGGAGACAAAATATTATCTAGTTGTGCGTGAGCAGTGGAAAGAAAGAACAATGTGGTTAGTATTAATAGTTTCATAAATTTTTCCTTATTGAACAGCATCTTTTACACAGCGAAATCCAACCGTTGCGTTACGGTCAAAGCCGGGCGAAACCATCAGTAATATTTGTGGATTATCTGCCGGCTGCGGACCTCCCGGAATGTACCACCAACTCGATGTTGGATTATAAAAACTTCCGCCACGAAGCAT
>JAHJTX010000058.1 GCA_018829545.1 Bacteroidota bacterium
CCTCGATGTCGGCTCATCGCATCCTGGGGCTGGAGAAGGTCCCAAGGGTTTGGCTGTTCGCCAATTAAAGCGGTACGTGAGCTGGGTTCAGAACGTCGTGAGACAGTTCGGTCCCTATCCTCTGCGGGCGCAGGATACTTGAGAAGAGTCGCTTCTAGTACGAGAGGACCGAAGTGAACAAACCTCTAGTGCACCAATTATCACGCCAGTGGTATCGTTGGGTAGCTATGTTTGGAATGGATAAGCGCTGAAAGCATCTAAGTGCGAAGCCAACTTCAAGATAATGTATCCCTGCCGATTTATCGGCACTAAAGACTCCTTGTAGATGACAAGGTTGATAGGTTGCAGGTGTAAGTGTGGCAACACATTTAGCCGAGCAATACTAATAAGTCGTGAGGCTTAACCAATTAATTTTATTAAAATATTTAGCTCAGTCTACTCTTTCAATCTTTTATTTATTTCAACAAAGAATTTTATCCGATTCATTTCGGAAAAAGTTTTCTGGTGGCTATAGCTAGGGGGAAACACCTCTTCCCATTCCGAACAGAGAAGTTAAGACCCTAAACGCCGATGGTACTGCATGGGCAACTGTGTGGGAGAGTAGGTAGCTGCCAGGATTTATTTTTTAATTAAGCCCTTTCGAGATTCGATTGGGCTTTTTTATTTTTAAATAGGATGGGTGGCAACGAGTGAGTTATGCTGCAAATCAAAATGGTAAAATCCTTTTGAGAAATGACTGTTTTTATGGAGTGCGCAACAGTAAAGGATGATACTGTTAAAAAATTACGACCGTAATTCTAAACCGCCAAGCTCTTTTAAGATTGCATTGACCAGGGAACTTTCATCCTTACTGAGATGAGTGTCTAGATTTTGCAAAGACGATGCGTCATTAATTGCAGGTTTACGAGGGAATGTGTTTGAAGTATCAGCGGTATATTTAATAGTGATATTTTTGTTAATCTTACTCTTAATTCTTTTCTGAAGAAACTCATTAAAATCCTTATTCTTATTTAGAATTTCGATGTCTTCATTAGTATTGAGCTGGATGTGCAGCTTATTATCCAAAATTTGAGGAGTAGAATCCACCAGGTGCGAGGCAAGAACAGGTTTGTCTTGCAATAATTCATCAATAAAATCGCCCCAGTTGAAATCTAAACCCGCAGCTTGAGTCTCTATGGCAATTGAATTATTTACCGGAACTACCTTTTGAGCGGAAGTTAGATTTTCATTGAAATTATTTTTTTTAATTACTGGAGCTGGATTAGCTTTTTTTTTTATACTGGAAATCGATCCAGAATCACTTCCAAGATTGTTTAATAATTCGGAAATTGTTGCTGTTTTTTCGATGCCGATTAAGTGGCAGAGAGCAATTTCAATTTTGAGTTTTTGATTAGTCGAATTTTTTACTTCATTGCCTAGCTGGTTTAAGAAACTCAGAATTCTTAATAAATCACTTTCATCAAACTTTCCTTTGTAGGCTTCAAATCTGCCTAAATAAATTTCCGAACTTTCTATTAAAGACGTGTCGCCTTTTATTATGACCGTCATAATGTTTCGGAAATGCTCGATCAAACCGCTTACAAAATCAATATAATTCCAGCCGTTCGAATAAATGGACGTACTAATATCAAAAGCAGTAGTAAAATTCTTTGCAAGGACAGCATCAGAAAGGTCAAAGTAAATTTCGTCATCAATTAAGTTCAGCATTTTCGAAACTTCATCTGCAGTTATATTTTTACCACAAAAGGAAACGACCTGGTCAAATAGACCCTCGGCATCGCGTAATGCGCCGTCAGCTTTTTTAGAAATAATTGTAAGCGATTGATCGTCAATTGAAATATCCTCAGCATCGGCAATTTTTTGCAGTTGAATTTTTATTGCTTTCAACTCTACTCTGCGAAAATCGAATCTTTGACAGCGCGAAATTATTGTCATCGGAACTTTGTGAACATCAGTCGTAGCAAAAATAAAAATTGTGTGCTCAGGCGGTTCTTCAAGAGTTTTTAAAAGAGCATTAAAAGATTCAGTAGTTAACATGTGAACTTCATCGATAATGTAAACCTTGTATTCACCTTTTGTTGGAGCATATTTTACAGATTCTCTTAATGAGCGGATTTCCTCAATTCTTCGGTTTGAAGCGCCATCGATTTCAATAATATCAAGAGATTGAGAGCTATTAAACGACTTACACATTGAACATTCGTTGCAAGGCTCGCCGTCTTTTACATTAACGCAGTTTAGAACTTTGGCAAAAATACGAGCAGTTGTGGTTTTGCCAATACCACGCGGACCAGCAAAAATAAAAGCGTGGGCAATCCTTTTACTAATTACGGCATTTTTTAATGTCGTTGAAATGTGCTCCTGTCCAACGATTTCTTCAAATGTGTTTGGACGCCATTTTCTGGCTGTAACTAAATAGCTCATATTTTTATTTCCCAAATGCTGGATTTATGATTCAATTAATCTTTGATCAGTAATCAAGCAATTATAAAATTATCCCAGTTTAATTTGTCGGTCAAGATAACGCAAAATTTTTCTAAATAAAATTTATCTATTTCGTTGAACGAAGAAAAACTATAACTATCAAGATCAAATACTGCAAGCGTTTTGCCGTTTTTAATAATTGGCACTACAATTTCGGAATTTGAACCGCCATCGCACGCAATATGTCCCGTAAACTCGTGAACATTTTGCACTATAATTGTCTCTTGCTTTAAAGCTGATTGCCCGCAGACACCAGTTCCAATCTTGATACGTGTACATGCGGTTTTACCCTGAAATGGACCAAGAAATAAAGTATCATCCTTTGCGAAGTAGAATCCAACCCAGCTAATCTTATCAAATGCCATTTTAAACGCTGCAGTAACATTCGAAAGACCGGATATGAGCGGTTCATCAATATTTAACAGAGAAATTAATTGGGGCAAAAGATTCTCATAAATCTCACTGTCGGACAAAGTTTTATCAACTGAAATTTCTTCTGCCATTATTTGCCGGATTTTATTTTCTTAGTTTTCGATTCACCAAATAAATATGGAATTGCTTCCTTTATTGTTTTAATCGGAATAATTTTTAATCCCTCAAGAACAGCATCTTTAATTTCAGTCAAATCTTTATTGTTATCCATCGGGATTAGAACAGTAGTCATTCCATTTCGTTGAGCAGCCAAAAGTTTTTCATTTAATCCGCCGATGGGTAGAACATTTCCCCGGAGAGTAATTTCACCCGTCATTGCAACGTCGCTTTTTGCGGGCTTTTTACTTAGAGCCGAATAAAGAGCCATGGTCAGTGTAATTCCCGCAGATGGTCCGTCTTTAGGAATTGCGCCTTCGGGCAGATGAATGTGAATTTCCTTTCCTTTAAAAAATGTATTTGACAATCCCAAATCAGTTGCATTGCTTCTTAAATAACTCAACGCTGCCTGGGCAGATTCCTTCATCACATCTCCTAATTGACCTGTGAGAGTAAGTTTTTCTGATCCGCTCATAATGGTGGCATCAACCTGAAGTATTTCTCCGCCAACACTTGTCCATGCCAAACCGGTTACACTTCCGATGCGTGATTCTTTTGACGCCCGCTGTTTTCTGAATTTTGGAACGCCGAGATACTCTTCAATCCTATTTTCATCACACTTAATTGCAATACTTTTCTTTGCAGATTTTCCATTTGCAGATTGTTTTGCTACAATTTCTCGCGCAGTTTTACGAAGAACAGAAGCAATTTCTCTTTCTAAGTTTCTAACGCCTGCTTCACGGGTGTAATAGTTAATGATTTTTTGAATGGCTTTATCATCAAGTTCAACATTATATTTTTTCAATCCGTGAGAAATTATTTGCTTAGGAATAATATGCCTTTTTGCGATTTCAACTTTTTCGAACTCTAAATATCCCGGAAGCTCAATTATTTCCATTCTGTCTTGAAGCGGTAATGGAATATTATAACGCACGTTTGCTGTGGTTAGGAACATCACCTTTGAAAGATCATAATCAACATCCAAATAATGGTCATTGAATGTGTGATTCTGTTCTGGGTCAAGAACTTCCAACATTGCAGAAGAAGGATCGCCTCGGAAATCCATGCTCATTTTATCAATCTCGTCCAGAAGAATAACCGGATTTATTGTTCCTGCTCTTTTCATAGATTGAATAATTTTACCGGGCATCGAGCCGATATATGTTCTGCGGTGACCGCGTATTTCGGCTTCATCTTTAACGCCGCCCAAACTGATACGGATAAATTTTCTATTTAACGCTCTAGCAATCGATTTTCCCAAAGAAGTTTTACCAACTCCAGGAGGTCCAACAAAGCAAAGGATTTGACCTTTCATATCCTTAACCAAATTCAAAACGGCGATGTGTTCTACAATTCTTTCCTTTGGTTTTTCAAGTCCATAATGGTCTTCATCGAGGATGGTTCTAACATTCAAAATACTGAGGTTATCTTTTGTCTTTTTACTCCATGGAACGTCCGTCAGCCAATCCAGATAATTTCTAATAACACTTGATTCAGGAGAACTCGGAGGAGTTTTCTTTAGCTTGCTGAGTTCCTCAATTCCCTTATCCTTTGCCTCTTTGGGCATTTTTGCTTTTTCGATCTTCTCTTTAATTTTTGCGAAATCAGGAGAAACTTCCTCATCCTCGCCCAATTCCTCATGCAAAATTCTTATCTGCTCTTGAATAATAAACTTCCTTTGCGACTTAGAGATGTTCCTATGAACCTTTGTTTCAATCTCTTTTTCTACTTTTAGAATATCAATTTCGGAACTAAGAATTTTTGTTATTTCATAGAGTTGGTCCCTCAAAGAAAATTTTTGGAGTATCTTTTGTTTAACTTCAATTGATTGATTGATATTCGCAGCGACATAAAACATTTTCCGATCGAATTCATCAATATTCTCGTAAGCCGTAATGGTTTCGGGTGGAATAGATCTATTAACTTTTACATAATTTTTGAATAATGAAGTCATATGCCTAACGAGGGCGTTCAACTCCATTTGATTTTCTGCCTGTGGCAGAACGACTTCAATACTTGCCTCGAAGAAAGATGGGTTTTTTACAAACTCAACTATTCTGCCCTGTATGATTCCATCCACAAGAATTTTCATCAAACCGTTGGGCAGTTTTAAAATTTGAATAATTTTTGCAATCGTTCCTTCGGTAAAAATATCATTCTCCTTAGGATCTTCGATTGTTGCCTTTTTTTGTGCAGCTAGAAAAATATATTTAGATGATTCGAGAGAAAAATTAGCAGCTCGAATTGATTGCTCGCGTCCAACCAAAACCGGAAAAATCATGTATGGAAAAATTATATTATCTCTTAAAGGGAGAACTGGCAGTACAGATGGGATATCCTGCACGATTGACGTATCTATTTTTGTGCTATTCGTCTTTACGGTCATAAAATCAACAAACTCCTTAACAATAAAATGATGTGAGCAAAGATACAAAATAAGGGCAGGGCATTCAAGGAATCTTGGTTTGCACTATTCATTAAACAAATTATTTGATTTGAAATGCCTGCCAATACATAATCACTACAAAAAGGGCATATATTATGTATTTTAAAAAATAATTTTACCAATTTATATAAGATTGAAATTTCGAAAGATTTGCAAAGGATTTATCATGATTCGCACATTAGAAGAAGCGGCTATAATTGCCGGAAATATTATTAGAGATGGTTTTAGAAAACAATTTTCTATTGAATTCAAAACGAATAAAATGAATTTGGTTACTGAAATTGATAAAAAAGCCGAAAGCGCAATCATTAATTACGTTCAAAAGAATTTTCCAAGTCACGGAATAATTGCTGAAGAGAGCGGATCAACAGGTGCAAAATCGAAATATGTTTGGGTAATTGACCCGCTTGACGGAACAACAAATTTTGCGCACGGGCTTCCGATTTTTTCAGTTTCAGTTGGACTTATGAAAAGTGGAAAAACTATCTGCGGCGTTATTTATGACGTAATGCGCGATGCGATGTACTCTGCCGAGGTTGGCAGCGGGGCTTTTATGAATGGGGAAAAAATAAAAGTAAACGAGAATGATGATCTGGAAGAGGGTGTAATCGTTACCGGATTTCCATATAATATTAGAGAGAATCCGGATAATGCAATTGAAAAGTTTAACAGGTTTTTAATGAACGCACGCGCGGTTCGAAGATTAGGCTCAGCGGCAATTGATTTTTGTTATGTTGCAGAGGGTGTTTTTGACGGATTTTGGGAAGTTCACCTCAATCCATGGGATGTTTGCGCGGGTAAGTTAATTGTTGAAGAAGCGGGCGGAATTGTAACTAATTTCAAAAACGAAAAAACAGATATTTTCTCAAGTCAAATGTTGGCAACAAACGGCAAAGTACATAACAAGATGCTGGAAATTTTGAATATGGATTAATGTTAACTCTTCTTCTAAATTAAACCGGTAAGAAATTTGGATGCAGATATTACCCTTATTCCATCCCTCAAAAGATCGGTGTTTTCCTTTTTTATAACTTGATAAATGAATGGAATTTCCAGCCGGTCACGAAAGTATTTCAGATTAGGATCAGGGGAATCTTCGTTTAATTTTACTTCGACCGCGAACCATGGTTTATTGTTAACGCTGATTAAAAAATCAACTTCTTTCTTGTCAATATTTCTTAAGTAGTTAAGAGTTATTTTGTATCCCTCAGATTCCTCTAAAAATTTTACGAATTTTAATAAGTGAACAGCGATCATATTCTCAAATTTTGCGCCATCATTTTTCACTTCAGACCAATCGTATAAATATAATTTTGGTTCTTTTTTTAAAGACCGAATTTTTCTTGAATGAAAGGGATAAATTCGAAAATGGTAATAAAAAGTCTCCAATATTGTAAACCAATTGCTGATTGCTCTGTGACTAACTTCCAGGTCTTCGCGAATTGAATTGATTGAAAGCGGACTTGCAACTTTTTCCGGAAGTAAATCTCCCAACATCATTATACTATTTATATCACGGATGTTTTCAACATCACGGATGTCTTCTTTAAATAATCTATCTAATCTTTCATTATGCCATCTTCTTAGTTCACGTTCGTCTTGCATTATTAATACTTCCGGGAATCCGCCAAATTTATACAATGATTGCAGTTCCGAAGAAAAATAAGATGTTGATATGGGGAGTTCTTCAAACGGCGCCACTTTTGATGATATAGCCAATATTTCAGCATGTGAAAATGGATGCAGGGTATAATAATGATACCGACCCATTAGTGAATCTCCACCTCTCCGGTAAATATTTAGCCTTGCGCTTCCGGTTATTAAAATCTGGTATTTTGTACTATACGTGTCGAAAATACCCTTAATTGTAGTTTTCCACTTTTTAAATTTGTGAATCTCATCGAAGATCAACAATCCGCTATCACCAGGGAGTTCTGATTTCATGATTTTTTTTCTATCCGGACTGTAATCCCAATTGAAATAAAATGAGGATTCAAATTCCTTCGAAATTAATTCCTTCGCAAGAGTTGTTTTGCCAACTTGTCTTGGACCTCCAATAAAAACCATCTTTTGCGATAGATCTTCTACTATACGTTTACTCAAATATCTCTGTATCTGCATAATTGTTCCAATCAAATTTCAAATGGTAAATTATGTTTTTTTTGCTTTAAAGCAAAAATTATAGCGAAGATTTTTGCTTATAGGCAAAAAAGATAGATTTACTTTCCAAAGCAATAATTAACGAAAAAGATAGAATCAAAGGAATTCCGAAGTGGATTTTGAGCGGTTTGGCTTCGATATCTTCATTGCATATATTTGCACCTCATTAATTGAAAATTAGAGACTAACTCATTTGAACGGATACAACATTACTAAGCTTTCGAACGGAATTAACATTGTTACAGAAAACATACCGTATGTAAAATCATTTTCTCTTGGGTTTTGGTTTAACACCGGCTCACGAAATGAAAACATATCAAATAACGGAATCAGCCATTTTATTGAACACATGTTGTTCAAAGGAACTGAGAAGCGTTCTGCGAAAAAAATTGCCGATGACATTGAATCATTAGGCGGATATTTAAATGCCTTCACTTCAAAGGAGCACACTTGTTTTTACGGAAGAGGATTGAGCCAGCATTTAACAAAAACTTTTGAAGTGCTTGCGGACATGATTCAAAATTCTGTTTTCCGCCAAAGGGATATCGAAAAAGAAGCGCAAGTAATTATGGATGAGTTATACGATATTGAAGATTCACCGGAAGAATTGATATTCGATAAATTTGAATCAATAATTTACAGCGGAAGCAAGTACCAATTCCCGATAATTGGAACAGAAAAAAATATTCTTAATTTCACTTCCGATTCAATTACCAGCTACATGAGTGGTAATTATGTTTTTAATAATTTTTATATCATAGCCTCCGGAGCGGTTGACCACAATAAAATTGTTCATTTAGTCGAAAAATATTTAATAAAGGATTTCGGAAAAAAGCGAAACGGTAAAATTAATTTGCCCGATAATCCGGCTGCAGATCAATTTTTCGAAAAAGAAACCCAGCAGACTCATGTAATAATTGGAAAAAAAACTTTCGGTTACAAGGATAATAGACGAAAGGCGATTAGTCTTCTCTCGCATATATTGGGTGAAGGAAGCAGTTCCAGATTGTTCCAGGCGCTGCGTGAAAGAAATGGAATTACTTATCAGGTGAATTCATTCTTTAATTCATTTTACGAAGTATCCACCTTTGGCGCTTATTTTTCAACGAACGACAAAACTGCGCAAAAGGCAGTTGATATTGTCTATCAGGAAATTGAAAAACTTCGCAATCGTGGCGTAACGGCAAAAGAACTTGATAAGGCAAAAGAATATATTAAAGGCAGCATTCTAATGGGTTTGGAAAGCACAACAAATAGAATGCTGCGGATGGCTCAATCAATAATCTATTTTGATAGAGTTAAACTTGTGGATGAATCAATTTCTGAAATTAATGCAGTAAGTATGGATGAGATTGCAGACCTCTCGCAGAACTTACTCAATACTGATACTTTTGTTAAAACTGTAATCAGTTCCAAGAACACTTTATTCATTTCCGCCGCATAATATAATATGATTATTCAATTGCGTTTCGAAGTTATAATAAAAATCCTTTATAGCATTTTATTTCTCTAAGTGTTATCTTTAATGCACATAAGTCAATTCCTATGAAAATTATTATTCAAAAATATTTAGCATTTTTATTCTTTATACCATTCGTATTGGTTTCTCAAACCTCGCCTTTTTTTATTTCGGTAGATAAGTCCGAGCATGTTCCGGTGGATTCTTCTTTTCAACTTTCAATAACTTTAAATTTGCCGTTTGAGAATCACGATTCACTTGAGATATATTTTCTTCTAGATAGCGGAGATAAAATTCAAAATATCATTTTACAAAATGACTCCGTCAAAAAAGTGATAAAGTTACAAAAGAAGTATTTCGTGAATAAAACCGAATTAAGACCGGTAATTTCTTTGTCTGCCAAACCAAAGCGAATTGTTAAAAATACATTTCAACTACTGGTTACTTTTGAACCTAACAGCAAAGAAATTGTTGATATTGGTCTTGGGGTAAAACTCTTTTCCAAAAGCAAACTGATTGAGACCTACAATTCCAAAACCGATTATTCCTACAACAAATTGCTGCCGAATATTCAAATAAAAAGATATTCATCAAATTCTAAAGCGGGCGAGGCTATTAAGCTAGCTTCCGGAAAAAATCTCGGATATAAAGTTGAATGTGATTTCAATGAAAAAATTATCATTGAATTTTGGGGGCAGTTCAAAAACTTTGCGGGCAGCTTTTTTTCGCTTCAAACGGAAACCAACAATCTTTTGACGCTGGAGTCAAATAAATTTCAGATGATTAATCCCACAGTTGAAAATCCTGACGGTGCGAATGAGGTAATGTTTGTGGGAAAGTATTCGTGGACGTATTTTCTAATCGAAATAAATCCGGCAGAAAATCTGATTTGGGTTTTTATAAACGATAAAGTTCACTCGCGAGTTGAAAATTTTAATTTGGCGGGTATAAATGAAATCACTGCGTTGTTCTTTAATGATTCGCCTTCATCGTTTTATTTAGATAATCTTAGAATTTGGCATTCGAAGAATGAGCGCGAAAGATTTGCCGCTAACAAACATTTTACTTCAGTTTCAGTTGATAGCTCCTCAATTTTGATTTACGAAAATTTTGATGAGCCAAAAAACTTTAAGAATACTTTTAGCGCGAATCAAATCTCATCAGAGAATTACGAGTTTGTTAAATCCAACGCTCCAATTTTTTCAAGAATTCCCAAAATAAATGTTTATTCCTATAATGAATTCTATTCGATTGAATGGTACAACGAAGAAATTTCTGACGTAAAGTACTACGAAATTGAAAAATCTTCGAGTGGTAAAAAGTTTGCTCCAATTTTTAAACGAGTTGGAGAAGACGATGCAGATCATGTCTATTTTTATTCTGATACGAAGGACGTAGTTAGAGAAATTATTTACTATCGAATTAAGCAAGTGAATAAAGATGGATCGGTAATATATTCCGCAACCATTAAAATAGGGCAGGGTGAGATCGAAAAATTTTCTCTCGCTCAAAATTATCCGAATCCATTTAATCCCAAAACAACTATCTCTCTGGAAGTCTTTGCAGCGGATGAATACGATATTTCTGTTTATGATATAGTCGGAAAAGAAATCGAAAAAATTCATTCGGGGTCATTATCGCAGGGCGCTCACACGTTCACGTTCGACGGTTCAAAAATCCCGTCAGGTTTATATTTTTTCGAAGTGAAGAATAATTTTTCCAGTCAGGTCGTAAAAATGATATTGGCAAAGTAGTATAAATTGTTTAATTTCATCTTCAACAATTCTATCTAAAAACAAAATTATGATTTCTAAGATTTATTCCAGCGCTACATTTGGAATTGACGCTTACATTGTTGAAGTAGAAACCCACTACGAAAAGCAGATTCCCTCTTTTACAATTGTCGGATTACCGGATTCGGCGGTAAAAGAGAGCAGGGAAAGAGTAACTGCAGCCATAAAAAATTCAGGATTCGATTTCCCCGTAAAGAAAATTACCGTAAACCTTGCGCCTGCGGATATTAAAAAGGAAGGCAGCGCGTTCGATCTCCCGATAGCAATTGGATTGCTCGCAGCTAATAAAATAGTTGACGAAACTAAACTAAGCAGCACAGTATTTTTAGGAGAACTCTCACTTGAAGGTACATTAAGAAAAGTTCGCGGCGCGCTTCCAATTACGGTTGAAGCAAAAAAAAGAGGCTTTAAACAAATATGTATTCCAATTGTCTCGGCTGCGGAAGCTTCTGTGGTTGAAGGCATTGATGTTTATGGAGTAACAGGATTAAAAGAGACTGTAGATTTCTTGAATGGCGCAGAAAGCCTTACTCCACTAAAAACGAATCAAGAAGAACTATTTGCGTATGTAAATAAATATTCGTTGGATTTTTCTGATGTGAAAGGTCAGGAGAACGTGAAGAGAGCTTTGGAAATTGCCTCTGCCGGCGGGCACAATATTTTGATGATTGGACCACCGGGCTCCGGTAAAACAATGCTCGCAAAAAGATTTCCTTCAATTCTCCCTCCGCTAACATTCGAGGAAGCTCTCGAAACTACCAAAATACATTCAGTCGCGGGAATTCTACAATCTGAAAATGCTTTGATTACCGAAAGACCTTTTAGAAATCCACATCACACTGTATCGGACGCAGCTTTAGTTGGCGGTGGAACAATTCCAAGACCGGGCGAAGTTTCCTACGCGCATCACGGAGTATTGTTTTTGGATGAATTTCCCGAGTTCAAAAAAAATGTATTGGAAGTCATGCGGCAGCCGATGGAAGATTATAAGGTCACCATCAGCCGCTCAAAAATGTCGCTGGAGTTTCCTGCAAATTTTATGCTTGTAGCCGCGATGAATCCATGTCCATGCGGCTATTTCACCGATCCCACGAAAGAGTGCACTTGCAATTCAGGTCAAATCCAAAAGTATATGGCAAAAATATCTGGACCTATGCTAGATAGAATTGATATTCATATTGAAGTCCCTGCTGTAAAATATAAAGATTTGACTTCGCAAAGTTCTTCCGAACCATCCGAAAAAATTAGGGAGCGGGTGATTAAAGCAAGAAATGTGCAGCAAGCGAGGTTCAAGGAATTGAACTCAATAAATAACAACGCTGATATGGGAACCAAAGAGGTTAGGCAGTTCTGCTCAATAGATTCTGCAGGATCCGAATTGCTAAAAATGGCAATGACAAAACTTGGACTATCCGCGCGGGCTTATGATAGAATTCTAAAAGTTAGCCGCACCATCGCCGATTTAGAAGGTGCCGAAAAAATTCTACCCCAGCATTTAAGCGAGGCAATCCAATATAGAAGTTTAGATAGGGAGTTGTGGAATCATTGAGCTAATTAATTTGATTATTTGTAGATGGAAATTTAGTTGCCCACCACTTGTAGAACGAACAGACCTCCATTGGCGGTCAAGCCTGTTCGCTTTACAATATAACTGTATAGTGAAATTTATAATTCTCTTTTCTTTTGAGCGAATCAGCGATTCGCTTTACAAAAACAACTTCACGAAGCTTCGCTTCGAGTTACAAACTAATCTTGTAAATCGAAGCGAAACAACGATTTCGGTTGAGCTTCGACAAGTTATAATATAAACTTAAGTTTGCTTGCGTAGAGCGAACAGCCTGTTCGCTTTACAAAAAATGGATAGAGATATTAATAATTCCCTTTCCTTTAGAGCGAATCAGCGATTCGCTCTACAA
>JAHJTX010000059.1 GCA_018829545.1 Bacteroidota bacterium
AGTTTTTTAATGAAATTGGCATTGTAGTTCTGGGCTTCGGCTTAGGCACAACGTCGTTAGGTGTTTAATTAATATAACGGATTATGAAAATGTCTGTATTAAAATGTAATAGTGTTTCTAAAATGCTCGATGAATTAAATCTTTTGCAGAGTGAAAATTCATCAATGACCTGGCATTTTCGAGGTCAAGGAAATTCTTTATGTGGTTTGGTTCCTAGTTTATTTCGTCTAAAATTATCTGATGAAAAAACATTTGAGAAAAGTGTCATAGAATCATTACGTTTGAATCTGAGCCAATATTCTTCACTTCCCGATAGACTAATAAGTGATGATGATTATTTACTTTCTTTAGCTCAACATTATGGAACACCCACTAGAATGCTAGACTGGACTTTATCACCATTAAATGCCGCATATTTTGCTGCATCTAGTGCGTTAAAGAATCCAAAGTCGGAATCACTAGCTGTATTCTGTATTGCGGGCATTTTCACTATTGGGCAACATGGGCAAGAACTTAAATTTGTTTATCCACCGGCTGGATCTAATGATAATCTATTTGCTCAAAGAGGAATATTTCTTAAACATGATTGGGAATGTCGAGATTTTTGGAAGGATGATTATAATTATGAAATTTCCTCAGCAATTTCTTCGGTTAGTGCCAAAATTGATTCCCGAATAATTAGAGTTGAGTTGCCATCAAAATTGACAATAGAACTCCTTCATGAACTAATGAGAAGAGGCGTTAATAGTATGAATTTATTTCCTGGGATATCTGGTTATGCAAAAGCTGCGACTGATGAAGGTTGGATCTCCCAAAAAAACATTACCAACACCTAACCTGCAACTCAAAGCGACTGCTTTAAACGTTGCGGCATTTGACAAGTTTTATAGTTGCGTTGTAAATGTGAATTGCTCTTTAAGTGTAGTTAAGTAAACGAAGTAATTAATAAATAATTGGCGTCGGCATTTCAGTGCTGCATTGTTATTCTGGGCAGCGCTTTAGTTGCAACGCCGTTAGGGTGGCAGAAAAATCTGGTGGTTTCAAACCATAGCCAAAAACAAACAACATGTTTTTAAGTTGTTCGGGCATACAGTCTTTTGCCGATTCGTAGAAAAGGGAAGCATGGTGTTTCAAATTAAGTTTACTGTTTAATTTCGTTGAATCGTGAATTTTCATTTCTATGTTTAGTTTATGTTGTTTGTTTTTTCTTCTTAAAAGTATGGTTGCGCTGTTTTTGAGAACCTTGTTTAAAAGTGGTCAATTTATCGCAACCAAGTTGTTTTAGTTTTTTGTTCTGTTTTGGTTTTTGGTCTGCATTGTAGAAAAAATTGGTTTTATTTTCAAAGCAAAATTTGTTCATAATTATGTTCCAAAACAGTTCTGTATTGTTCATTATAAAATGTTTGGCTGTTTATATTTTGTAATATAAAAAGTATTCTCACCCTAACTAGCAACTCAAATTGACCGCTTCGCTGAAGCGATCAATCGTTGCGAAATCGAGTTGGGTTGTCGTTTTTGAATAGCGTATTCCGAAATTAATTGTTGCTTTAGTGAGGTGTAATAAACTAATTTACATATAAAATATGGCATTGCTTTTCATTGCTGCTTATTTGTTCGGGGCGGCAATTTAGTTGCAACGCCGTTAGGGTGCAAAACTGAAAGGGATTCAAAATGAAAGTAATTGTTTTTATATCGTCTATTTTACTTCTCACATTTTTTTATTCTTGTAGTGATAGTGGGACAAATCCAGTGGATACAAACACCGGTGGAATAATGGTTCCATCCGATTTTCCAACAATTCAAGAGGCTATCGACGCAGCTAACACTAATGATTCGATTTTTGTCTCGCCTGGTAGATATATCGAAAATATTAATTTCAAAGGAAAAAATATCAAAGTTCGCTCAACAGAAGGAATTCCCAATACAGTAATTGATGGAGATGGAAAAGGAAGTACTGTAACGTTTAATAGCGGTGAATCTGAAATTGCAATACTCGATGGATTCACTATTATTAATGGTTCAAAAAGTGGAATTCTCTGTGACAGCATTTCAAGTCCAACACTAAGAAACCTCCGAATTACAAGTAGCCACAGTTCATATGGTGGCGGAATAGGGTGTTTGAATAATTCGAGCCCATTTATTTATGATGTAACTTTGATTGGAAATAATGCGGAATATGGTGGTGGTATTTATTGTTGGAATAATTCAAGTCCGCATTTGCAAAATGTTAGAATCACCGGAAATTTTGCCACTGGTGGTGGTGGTTTGAGTTGTTCCGATTCAAGTAATCCCATACTTGAGAATGTTTTAATTGTACAAAATTCAGCAGCATATGGGGGAGGTGTAGAAATATTATTTTCTTCTAGCCCTGTCTTTAAAAATGTTACTATTGCTAATAACACATCTGTTCTTTCATTAGGTGGAATATATTGTAATGTTAGTCTTGAACCGAATTTAATTAACACAATTGTTTGGAATAATCCTTTAGCTGCGGTTTATTTTGAAACAATAAATTCCCCCAATTCCATAACTATTTCTTACTCAAATATTGAAGGTGGAAGAAGTGGTATAGAAGATAATAATCACGGTACGGTTAACTGGTTGAATGGGAATATGAATTCAGACCCACTTTTTCAAAATCCAAATGCCGGCGATTATCATTTACAAGTCGGCTCACCTTGTATCGATAAAGGTGATTCGACATCAATTTATAATGATTATGATGGTACAAGAAATGACTTGGGCGCTTATGGAGGACCATATGGTAATTGGTGATAATTGGAAATGCAACCTAACCCGTGCCTCAAGCCGAAAGCCCCGACAAGTCGGGGTAAACTGTTTTCACACTTGGCATTTGTCTGGTTTAAAATCTTTTAGTTCCGTTTCGGCTTTGTTGTTCATTGTAGTTTGTAAATGCAAGATTTTTCTAATTAAAAAGTTATTTAAAAATATAAAATTGTTGTGTTCGGCATAGGCACAACGCCGTTAGGTAGCAAACAAAAGTAGGAGGAATATAAAATGTATTCATTAAAAAAATATTTATTGCTACTTCCCTTTTTATTCGTTGGCTGCAATAATGAACAGCCGATAGAACCATATCAAGATTTATTTGGATTATATAAAAGTTCAACATTTATTGAGCCCGGTTCTTTAGATGGTGGAGTAAATATTCAATTATCTGGAGGATATCTGAATATCACATTGAGAAATAATTATGAATTCACTGCTGAACTATTTATACCTGATAGTATTAACAGCAATTATGGAAAAGGGTTTTGGAATTATGAGGGAAACTATTCATTAAAATCTGACACAATAGAATTCACTTCACAATCCTTTATTATTAAATATATAAATTGGGATAAACAAAACAAGCAATTAGAATCTTTTGAAGTTCCACCAAGAGGAAGACCTTTTAAAATAATCTTATATAAGTATTCGAGGTAATGTTAAACTATCCCACAAAGACATTATCAAATAAGAAAAATTAATAAATACAATTTATATAAATATTTAACATTATTATGGAAACCTTAGTTTTAATTAGAACGATTAATGAAATGATGAGAAAAAAAGATTATGTAAAAATCGTTAGAGATGCTACCTAACCCGTGGCTCGAGCCGACAGCGAGTACGCATTCGGTAATTTACAAGTATTAGAGTTAGTCGTTCCGTTTCGGCTAACTTGTTCAAGGTAGTTTTATTAAATAACATTGTTGCAAACTGCACTTACAATGAAAGTTAAGTATCCCGCAGTGGCGGGACTAAATCTTCGGCAGTTGTTTTTTATGTGGCATTCCTGTTCTGGGGCGCCGCTTATCGGCAACGCCGTTATATGCTTAGTGAAATAAAAACGAATAGCTCAATTATTTTGTATTTTTAGCATAGAATATAATTCACAAAATGAAGAAATTATTTAATAGGATAACCACATTTATGAGTTACAAAACGCAAAAATTCAAGGTTCCAGTTGAAAGTGAAGATTATAAAGAAGCTTCAGATTATGCAATCAAATCGATAGAATCAATAATCAAAAATGCGATTGATAAAGGTGAGAATAAGATTATAATCAATACGAATTTAAAATTAGGTCTTCCTATGGAAAATATTAATAAAATAGCTGGACCTTTTGTTGAAGCGTGGGCTTTTGAAACATTTAAAAACGTTGTAGACGATGCTAAAAACGAATGGCATCTAATTAATGTTGAAGCTCTCGAAAGATTAAATAGGGCTGATCTACTTTTACAATTTAAGAGAAAACGTAAAGTCGAATCTTCTATTTCTGCTGAAGTTGATGTTAAAGCAACAGCAGAAGATTTTGAGTCGTCTGGTAAATCGCCAAACATAACATCGTTTGCAAGAATTAGAACTGCTTATATTGAAGACCCAGATTATCTATTTGTAATATTATCCTTGAAACACAAAGTTTATTCAACGAAAAATGATAAAACTAATTTAATGGATGGTATTATGGAGGTTGTTAAATATAATGCCTACGATATTAAATACCTTTCAGATGCAGACATTAGTTATAATCCAGCTTTAGGAACCGGACAAATACAAATTAGAGATATACATTATGTAGCATTAGAAGTTAGGACAGCTTGGGAATTTTGTCAAATGTTAGATAGGAAATACTTAGCTTCAAGTAAAAGAGATTTTAAATCTTGGTTAAACCTAGCAAAACAAAATAGTTGGATTAAATGAGTGATGTAATAAAAATAATTTGTGGTGATGCTGTTGAGAAGATGCAAGAGATTAAATCAAAATCGGTTGATTTAATTATTGCTGATCCGCCCTATAATTTAGGAAAAGATTATGGTAATGGGTCAGATTCTAAAAATTTTGAAGAATATATTCACTTTACACAAAAATGGACTAGTGAAGCAACAAGAATTTTAAAGCAAACCGGGTCGCTTTATGTTTTTATGGGCTTTCGATTTATTTCTTACCTGTATCAGATTTTAGATAAAGAAAACTCACTAAATTTTGTGAATTGGATTTGCTGGCACTATACACAAGGAATTGGTAAGACAAAAGGTTTTTCTCCTAGACACGACGATATTCTTATGTTCACAAAGTCCCAAAACTATACTTATAACCTTGATTCCATTAGAGTTCCACAAAAATATTATCGCTCAAGAAATAATATGCGTGGTGCAAATCCTGGAGATGTTTGGCAATTTTCTCATATTCATTATTGTCAAGATAATCGTCAAGATCATCCAACACAAAAACCAGAAGGTCTTATCGAAAGAATGGTCTTAGCTTCTTCAAACGAAGGTGATTTAATATTAGATCCATTTTCTGGTAGTGGCACCACTCTTCGTGTTTGTCAGCAACTAAACCGAAAATGTATCGGTATAGAACTAAGTGAAGCATATGTAAAAATGACGCAAAAAAGATTAGCAGAAAAGTTTACTGGATTTGATAGTATTGATCCTAGAATGGAAAGAGTTCCGAATGATTTGAATGATCCTAAAATTCGCGAAGAATATTTACAAAACCATTTAGTTTGGTTTTTGAAAAACCACAATGGAACAAAAGAAGTATTTTGGGCTGAAGTAGATAAAAAATACGGAAATAAAAAAAATCACATTTCAAAATCATCAAACGATAAAACCTTATTTGATAAATGATAATCTCATAAATAATTTAAAACGCATATAACCCGTGGCTCGTGTGCCTTGAAGCGCATATAGTCCAGTTGGCGCTATCAAGTGCGAGCTTGGAAAAATCCAATCCGTCTAATTTGTCATTCGGGCGGAAGAGAAGCAGACAGCATAATTGGTGACGGATATGTTGAAGCTCTGCAAATCAGTAAGCAAGCCCGGCTTTGCCGGGTGAACGGGAAGTAGCTTCGTTAGTGACATAGTTCTGGTTTTTTTGTTTTTTATGGCAGAAAATAACAAATGGCAAAGAACAA
>JAHJTX010000060.1 GCA_018829545.1 Bacteroidota bacterium
ATACCCGGGTTTTCTGGGCTCCCGTTATTTTATATACCAGGCAAACAGTGATAGTACATTTTTGGCTCTATTAAACAAAGCACAAAAAATAGGGGAATACCATCATTTAGTGGAAGTTAATATAAACACGTTTGTAATAGATACTCTCTTTTCGATTCAAATAAAAGATAACGAATATCTTGAGTTATCCGCTTTTGCATATAATGCTAAAAAACAATTACTAGCAATTAGCGTGTATTATGACTGGGAAAATACACTTTCAATTTTTGATTACAGTACTGATGAAAAGAATTTAGTGTACAATACCAAACTTTACGAAACTATTAATGGACCCAGTAGCATTGTAATGACAGAGTTTATGGCTTGGAATGAAGAAAATGATAAATTAATACTGGTTGGTAATTCTGTTACTGGCAGTTGGAGTGCAATTGATTTATTTTCACTAAGAGATACATCCTTAAATATAATTTCAAGGGTTGTTGATGCGCCTTATGGAAGGCTTTTCGAGATCAGTTGGTTTGACACTACACATATAATATATAGAGATGCAACATATGGTGGAATTTATTCACACAATATTGATATCGAAACTTCTGTAAAAGAAGAAAAAAATAAAGTGATTACAGATGTTTTAACATTAAAAAACTATCCTAATCCTTTTAATTCATTTACAAATATTTCCTTTAGCTTACCCGCGGCCGGTTTTATCAATCTTGTAATCTATAATTTGTTAGGGGAAAAGATAAGTGAAGTAAGTAAAGATTACTTTGCTGCCGGAACACACACTCTTAGTGTTGATCTTGCAAAAGTTAATTCAACACTATCATCCGGTATTTACATATACACGCTAAAAACAAGTAAACAAATAACCTCACACAAAATGGTTTATTTAAAATAATTTTAGTACGAAATATTTTCGTCAAAGCGCGAGATTTTCGTAGTTAATAATGAAGAAACGACAAATATAGAACCAAATCAAAACATATAAATGGGTATGACTTTTGCAATACAAGAGAGCAATACTATACAATAAAATAAAGGTACTTAAATGAAAAAGTTAATTTTATTATTGTTGTTAACAACGTGTGTTTTAATCAACGCTCAACAAAAATTTATTGTGTATGGACTTGAACCAGTTGTAGATCCATACACAAAAGAAATTTACTATTACCAATATTACCAGCCGGAGCCCGGAGCAATACTTCTAAAAGTAAGAAAAACAAATTTAACCGGTGATTATGAAATTGATTCTGATTTTACATCAGTACCAGTTTTTGCAAATAATTCACACAGAGTAATTTATACAGGTTTTACTACTCTAAGAGTAATAAATGGCAATCCGGTAAAAAGTATTGACTATTGCAACGAATATAATTTTGAGACTGGTATCTCTGATACACTTTTTACAAGCGACTATCCTCCAAATTTTATTCCTTTACCAAATTTCTATTTCCCTGATGATAAAAATATCTGCTTTCCGTCAAAAGTATACAATTTTGAAAAAGATTCATTAATTGTATTAAATGAAAATCCGGGTTTTCTTGATTCTGATAATTTTTACTACCAGCCAAATAGTGATAGCACTTTTTTAGCCATAATAAATAAAGAAAGACAAATAGGTGACTTTCACCATTTACTTCAGGTTAACATAAATACATTATTTATTGATACGCTTTATTCAGTTCAGGTTGAAGACAACAAACAGATGCTTTTATCAGCCTTCGCTTATAATGCTGCAAAAGAGCTGCTAGCTATAAATATCTCGTATAATTGGCAAAGTACACTATATATATATGATTATAGTGATTCAGTGAAAAATTTAATCTATTCTTCTGAGCTTTTCGATAATGAACCAGCTCTTATGATTACAGAATACATGGAATGGTCCCCGGAAAATGATAAGCTAATACTATTGGGATATCCAGTTACTGGTTTCGGTTGTGCAGCAGATTTGTTCAAATTAGAAGATACTACAAGAGTTGAACTTTGGCACTCGGGCACATTTAATGCACCAGAACCCTATTATAGTGAACATTTATGGTATGATAATGAAATTATTATTTATAGGGGTAAAGGTAGTATATATTCATACAATATTGATAAAGAAACTTCATTGGATGAACACGAAATAAATTTAGTACCGGAATTTCTAGCATTAAAAAACTATCCAAATCCATTTAATCAAAGTACAGTTATCAGCTATCAACTTCCATCTTTTAGCCAAGTAAAATTATCAATTTATGATTTGTTAGGACGTGAAGTCGCTGAATTAATGAACGAGCAAAAGCCAGCCGGAAAATATAAAGTAATTTTTAATGCAAATAACTTTTCAAGCGGCGTTTACATATATAGGCTTACTACCGATAACCAGTCAATTTCTAAAAAAATGCTATTAACAAAATAAGGGGGAGAAAATGAAACTAAAACGTATTTAGTAAAGACAGGGCCAAAAGAAAAACCAGCGTATTTTACTTTGTGCCAACAAGTTCGCCGGTAATTCTGCGTGCAGCCCTGTCTAAATTGTTATTTAACTGAGTATACAATTTTATTACAATAATTAAAAAATATTGTAAAACGAGGTTATTAAAATGAAAAAACAATTACTTGTTTTAGCGTGTGTAATTTTTATGGTAAATAATTTATTAGCCCAATTGGATAATTATTTACCAGACTACATAGTGAAAGATGAAGCAGCACTAAACTATATTGATACTTCCAATATTGATCCCGTTATGTTCTTCCCGGTATTTGGCGGTAATTTTTGGGAATACAAAACCTACTATGTACCAAATGAGCCATACTATTTTATTGAACAAATCGAAAAAGATACTACTCTTGCTGATGGTACGTTATTAGCTTATTGGTATGCGCGTTATTTTCCGGATAGGCCAAGATATAGTATTGATACTAATTTTGTAGTAATATTTGATCCGGAAGGCAGTAATTTTACTCAATTCAAATTGAATACATTTATTGGTGATATCTGGCTTGAAAGGGATACTTTATGGGACAACCATAATATGTATTATAGATATGTTAATGAATATCCGGGTACATATTTTGGCCAGCCAACAATCTACAAGGAATTCGTGTATTTTGTGTTGATTGATGAGGAAGGTGATATATTTGAAGATCATCTCGCAACAATTATTTTAGCATATGGTTTTGGTAAAGTTTATCTTCAATATAGTGGCTATGCTCCCGAAATATTAATTGGTGCGGTTATTAATGGTGTAAAATATGGCAGTTTAACTGATATTAATAACAGCGACTTTTCCACACTCATTTCCGAACTTAAACTCCACCAAAATTATCCTAATCCTTTTAATTCATTTACAAATATTTCCTTTAACTTACCCCAAGCCGGGTTTATCAATCTTGTAATCTATAATTTGCTTGGTGAAAAGATAAGTGAAGTAAGTAAAGATTATTTTACTGCCGGTACACATACGCTAAGTGTAAATCTTGCAAAAGTTAATTCAACACTTTCATCCGGTATTTACATTTACACGCTAAATACAAGTACACAAATAACCTCACGCAAAATGGTTTATTTAAAATAATTTTGGAGACAAAAAAATGATTAAGAAAATTCTGATAATTTTAATTGCATTATTTTTAACAAAACATTTTATTTATGCACAAAAAACATCCGATTTTTGCGGTGTAACTGGTGCTATAGCAAGCGCTTCATACGGGGCAGGTGGTTATCGGCTGCCATCAACCGGTACTATAGACATGCTCCTGGTTTTTGCAGAATTTCCGGATGACCAATATGATACAACAAACACCCGCTGGGTTAAAGGGCAGCAGCCGCAAAATATGAATAACTGGATTGATAATTCCTGGTCATCCAATCCTACACAAGGATCACTAACCCATTATTTTAACGAAATGTCTGATGAAAAACTAAAAATTACCGGTAAAGAAATTCATATTGTTGCTCCTCATACTAGACATGAATATTTCAATTTGTATTCGAGTAATAAGCGAGGTAATATCCACAGAGAATTATTACAGCAAATCGATCTAACCGAAGATTTTGCCAGGTATGACAATTGGGAGTACGTTAAAAATTATACTCATAATGAAAGGAATGATACATTTGTTGATATGGTTATTATTATTTGGCGCAATGTTTTTAATGATACTTTAGGATATAAATCAGATTTGGGATTTTTATATAGTTATGGAGATTTAGGCTATGGAGCTGATATCCCCGTTGATGGAGGATTAAGATTTATTGATCCGAATACTTTGCGGTCAGGTGCCACGGTAAATGGTTATTTAGGTACAGATCCATTCAAGGTAACAATACATGAATTCGCCCACTATTTACTTGGATATAACTCAATGCATAATGGATTTGGTTTTTGGGGTATGCTAAGTGATTGGGGAACGAAATCCTACGTGGCAAATTCATTCGAACGCGCTCAACTACAATGGATGGATAATACTGATTTCTGCACGCTGGATGCTTCAGCAGGTAGTGCCCCAGACACCACATTAAATCTCACGGATTACATTACAAATAATCAAGCTATCAAGGTGATCGTGGATACCACTGATGATAAATACTTTTATATAGAAAATCATCAAAATCTTTCATACTGGGAAACTCACGCCCCATTTTCTGATCACCCAAATTCGACCGATGGATTAGTTGAAAACGGCATTTACGTGATAAGGCAGCACAGCTTTAGTAACGGCTCCAACATCATGGAAATGTCAAAATCACTAATACCCGCTGATGGCAGATAAAGTTGGAATGCTATTGATGCAATCCCCAATCCATATGGAGGAACCAAAATTTTACCGGTTTGGGAAAAACTGGGCGAAGATAAATATAATGGTTACCATACACTTGAATTTGTACCACACACAAATACCACGCCGGGTGTTCAAAATCCATCTAGTATTTATTTTGGATTTAAATCTACATTCCCATTTTGGGAAGATATATCTGAACATCAGGGTGATGGAGAAGATGCTTTTAGGATTGGCTACAATGATACATTTGGACCAAGAACAAATCCCAATACCCAAATGAAAGATAGGGTGATAGTAGATTTTACGGTTAAATTAAATTCAGACAGCAGTGGTATTTATTCACTTTCTGTTTACTTCAACTATTGGGAAGGTGAATTAGAAAGTGATGTAAACTTTACTGGCAACATCACAGTGGGTGGAGATCTTACTGTTCCGTCTGGGCGTACATTAACTGTTGCTGCTGGGTCACAACTTACTTTTACAAATAATTCCTCTCTTATCGTAAACGGCACATTGAATGTAAACGGAACTTCAACAGAGAAAGTTATTTTCGATTTTGTAGCACAAAACTCTACAACTCAAAATGGTATTAAAATAAATAACGGAGCAAGTGTAAATATTGACCACGCAATAATAAAGAATGCTTATCGTGGAATTTATGTAAATGAGGATTTAACACTAACAAATAGTGAGATAAAAGATTGTCAGACTGGTTTATATCAGTATAATAGTGGCTATACCTACATTAGAAACAATAAATTTCATAATAACGATGACGTTGGCGCTTATTTATATAATTCAAATGGTACATTTATTGAAAACGAATTCTCTTATAATGATATAGGGATTGAATGTATATATAATTCTTCGCCTAATTTAATTAACGGTTACAATGAATTTAATACAAATTTTATTGGTGTTTTTGTTGATCATTCACATCCCATGCTCGGAATAGTAGAAGGTTGCATAGATGATGGAGGTTATAATAGTTTCGATTTTAGTGTAGATCACCATATGTTTTTACAGAATAACTCTATAGTTTATGCACAAAAAAACTGGTGGAATAGTTATGCATCAATTTATATAGAATCTGGGAGTCAATGTTTCCGTGTGCCAGATCTAACTGCTAAACCTGTACCACTAGGCACAATTAAAATTACTCCCGAAGAGGAAATGTTTAATAAAAAGTTTTCTACTCAATTAAGTTCGGCAAACAGATTAGAGAAAAATTTAACAACTACAGTTGCGAATGACTTTAAATATAATGTAAACTGGTCATTAGATTGGAAACTCCTTTATGCTAGAAAATTAATAGAAATAAAGAAGTACAATTTTGCCATAAAAGTATGTGAAGATATAATCGAGCAATATCCAGATTCATCACTTTCATATCTTGCCTTGCACTTATTACATAAAGCGAGTGTAAAAGGAAAAGAAAAAGATAAGTTCAAAAAATTTGTAGATAACAAATCTAAACTAAAAGTTAAAAAACAATTATATGGTTATGCTGAGTTATTGCTTACAATGGAAGAAAAGGAAAACAGAATATTAGAATTGAATAACCTAAAAGAAAAATATAAAGATACTGATCTTGTTGAAAGTGTTCTTTTTGATAAGTTTATGTATTTTCTTAATGAAGAAAATAATTTGGAATTAGCTAAATTGGTATCTGAAGAACTTGGAAAACTATTTCCAAATTCAAGGTTATATATATCATCACAAAGACAACTTGGTGTAGATGTAGAAACTCCAAAAATGTCAGAACTTAAAAAAGGTAACTCAGAAGAAGAAGTAGCAGACATACCAAAAACATACGAGTTGTTGGGTAACTATCCAAATCTATTTAACCCAAGCACAACAATAAGTTATGCGTTGCCATATAGCTCAAATGTAGAGCTAACTATTTACGACATAACGGGAAAAGTAGTAAAAGTATTTAGCGAAAACGGACAGTCTGCTGGTTATCAAAACATAGTTTGGTTTGGTAATAACCAACAAGGTAGCAGAGTTTAAAGTGGTGTTTATTTTTACAGATTTAAGGCAGTTTCATTGGAAGGCAACGGAAAGGTCTTTGAGAAAACTACAAAGATGTTGCTACTCAAATAAACTCCAATTTATTGGGGATTTATTTGAGGACAATCCTGCTTTGCGGGG
>JAHJTX010000061.1 GCA_018829545.1 Bacteroidota bacterium
AATTATTTCATCCAGCAATATGGTTCGCGCGAAAGAGTTGAAAGCACTTACGGAATGAGCATTGAAAAAATTAAAAGAGAGTTCCGAAACGACACCAGAAAAAATATGATGGCTGAAAGAGTTAAGATGCAAAAATTCGGAACGATTGACGTCTCGAGAAGAGAAGTAACTGAATTTTTTAATTCTTATAAGGATTCGCTTGGCGTGATTCCTGAAAAATTTAATATCTCGCATATTTTTATCAATCCAACTCAAACAGAAAAAGTTAGAAAAAGAGCAAAAGATTTAGCTAATAGTTTATTGGATTCAATCAAACTGGGTTCTGATTTCGCAGAACTTGCAAAGAAATTTTCCGATGATCCGGGAAGCGCCGCGCAGGGCGGAGATTTGGGTTCGGTTAAGCGCGGTGTGTTTTTCCCCGAATTTGAATCAGTTGCGTATTCATTAAAGCGCGGTCAGCTTTCGGATGTTGTTGAATCACCCGTTGGATTTCACATCATTCAATTGATTGATAGAAAAGGCGAGTCAATTCATACAAGACATATTCTTGTTAAGATTAAAAATGATGACGAAGCAGATCTAAAATCCATTGAGTTCTTAACTGAATTACGCGATAGTATTACTAAAAATGAAAACACATTTGTGTTTTATGCTAAAAAGTACAGCGACGATAAAGAAACTGCAGGCTTCGGCGGCGAGCTTGGTAATTTTGAAATCAGCCAATTGGATAAGTCACTTCTTGACCAGGTGTATAAATTAAAGGAAGGCGAAATCGGTTTCCCGAAAAGGCTTCAGGTAAATCCAACTACGTATGGCTTTCATATTGTTAAATTGACGAAACGAACTCCTCAGCACTCACCAACTATTGAAGAGGATTTTGAGGAAATAAAAAAACTTGCTCAATTTCAAAAGAGAGAGAAAAATTTTAGAGAATGGGTAGAAGAACTAAAGCAACAGCTCTATTGGGAAATTAAAATCTAAGGCGAAAATTTGAATTCAGAATTAAAGAATAGTTCCGACGTTGAACTGGTAAATGAATTAAGTTCTTCAATAAAACAAATTAAAAAGGAAATCGCAAAGATAATTGTTGGGCAGGATGATATAATCGATAATCTGCTCATTAATATATTTGCGGGCGGTCACTCACTATTAGTTGGAGTTCCAGGATTAGCAAAAACTCTTTTAATAAAAACGATTGCAGACGTTCTTGACCTTGAATTCAAACGAATTCAATTTACGCCGGACTTAATGCCGGGCGATATTACTGGAACTGAAATTCTTGAAGAGAATCAATCCACAAAGAAAAGAGAATTTAGATTTATTATGGGTCCCATATTTGCAAACATCATTCTAGCGGATGAAATTAACCGAACGCCTCCAAAAACTCAAGCCGCGCTATTAGAAGCAATGCAGGAACACAAAGTTACTGCAGCCGGAGTTAGCTATAAATTAGATGAACCTTTTTTTGTGCTTGCAACTCAAAATCCAATTGAGCAGGAAGGAACTTATCCGCTTCCCGAAGCACAATTGGATAGATTCATGTTTAATCTTTGGCTTGACTATCCTTCATTTGAGGAGGAATTACAAATCGTAAAGAACACCACCTCAGATATGGCGCCGGAATTATCTAAAATTCTTTCAAAGGAACAATTACTTAAATTTCAGAAACTCGTTTGGAGAATTCCCGTTGCCGATAATGTAATAGAATATGCGGTTGGGATTGTAAAAAACACTCGTCCATCGAACAGTAACTCAAATAAACAAATCAACGATTGGGTAAACTGGGGCGCTGGTCCGCGAGCTTCTCAGTATTTGATTATTTCCGCTAAAACAAGAGCTATATTTAATGGAAGATTTACGCCAAATATTGATGACGTTAAGGCTTCTTTGTTACCGGTTTTAAGACACAGAATTATTCCTAATTTTAATGCGGAAGCGGAAGGAATAACCTCAATAGAAATTGTTGACAGCTTAATCTCTGCAATGAAATAACGATAAAATTAATTTACGTAAAACTTCAATTGAGAAAATATTCTAAAATATTTAGTGTGCTGTTTTTTATTTCCTTTATTTGCAATGCACAAAATGACAGCTTGAGAATAGTGTCGATTGCGGCTGTCGGCGATATAATGCTCGGAACAGATTTCCCTAAAAATAGATTACCTAAAAATGACGGCAGCGCTTTGCTGACTGAAGTTGATGATATTCTCGCATCACATGATTTAACCATCGGGAATCTTGAAGGTGTTCTACTCAATGGCGGAAAACCGAAAAAGAAATGTAAAGATTCCACGCTGTGTTATTTGTTTAGAACGCCTACGAGATTTGTAAAAAATCTAGAGAAAAGCGGATTTGATTTTATAAGTCTCGCAAATAATCACTCTCACGATTTTGGCGAAGCCGGGGCAGATACCACACAGAAATATCTGAGGAATGCAGGGATTCAATATTCAGGTGTATTTAATACATTCGGTTTCAAAAAAGTGAATGATATTAAAGTAGCCTTTGCAGCGTTTGCGCCTCACTCCAATTGTAATCCTATGCTCGATTCAATTTTCGTGGGTAACACAATTAATAAATTGAAAAAGGAAAACGACATCCTAATAGTTTCTTTCCACGGCGGTAAGGAAGGTCTTGATGCGATGAATGTTGCAGATTCTATGGAGATGTTTTACGGCGAAGAAAGAGGAAATGTTTACCAATTTGCTCATTCGGCAATTGATGCAGGCGCCGATCTTGTAATCGGTCATGGACCGCACGTTCCTCGCTCAATTGAGCTATATAAAAATAAGTTGATTGCCTACAGTCTTGGAAATTTTTGTACTTATGAAGGATTTAGTTTGGGAGCGGCTAAAGGAATTGCCCCGCTATTAAGCGTAAATATTGATGATAAAGGAAATTTTATTAATGGAAAAATTATTTCATGTCTGCAGAAAAGACCAAAGGGTCCCGTCCCCGATGACTCGAATAAAGCTGCTCGGTTGATTAAAAAATTATCGAAAGAAGATTTCCCGAATTCAGCTCTTTTGATTTTTGATGATGGAAGAATTGAGCGGAAATAATAACTAGCAGAAGTTTCCCATTACAATTAAAGGAATGATGAAAAAGAAAAAAACGACTCTTACGGTATTTGCGGTTCATATTTTAGGACTAATATTTTTAGTTATTCCACAGTGTTCGCAGAATGAAAATGGCGGGAATACAGAATCAGCGGTTCCTCAAAATATTAGTCAGAATAAAACAGAGGGAATTCCGGATTCTCTTGATGAACATCAATCAAAAATTAATAAAGGCGAAACTCTTTCGGATATCCTGCTTTCCTTCGACGTTCCGTTCACAACAATTTCCAAAATCGTGAGAGCTTTCAATCAGGTTGATGATGTAAGGAAGATTCAGCCTGGGAAAAATTACTCGGCATTTTTTGAGAACGATTCTGTTTATAAGTTGAAATACTTTTTATATGAGAAAGATCCGGTGAATTATATTTTGGTTTCGATGGATGATACAATTAAAGTGACCATCGGTGAAAAGAAAGTAGAAACTAAGGAGAGAAGAGTAAGCGGAGTTATAAATAGTTCACTTTACACCACATTAAAAGATTTAGCTGTAAGCGACAAATTAGCTCTGTCTTTATCGGAAGTATTTGCCTGGCAAATTGATTTTTACAGGATTCAAAAAGGAGATACTTTCAAAGTAATTTTTGAAGAAGAATTTATCGATGGAAAATTTATTGGCATTGGCAAAATAACTTCAGCAGATTTCGTACATTGGGGCGAAAAGTATTATGCATTCTATTTTGAGCAGGACGGAGACGGCGAATATTTTGATGAAGAAGGGAAAAGTCTTAGGAAAGCATTTCTAAAAACTCCGGTTAAGTTCAGCAGAATTTCTTCGGGATTCAGTAATAGAAGATTTCATCCGGTCTTAAAAACTTATAAAGCTCATTTGGGAACAGACTTCGCAGCTCCGACCGGAACACCAATATTTTCTGTTGGTGACGGCGTTGTAATTGAAGCAGGTTATAAAGGAAATAACGGGAACCATGTAAAAATTCGTCACAACGGTACATACACTACACAGTATCTTCACATGTCTAAAATTAAAACCGGTATAAGATCGGGAGTAAAAGTAAAACAGGGGCAGGTAATTGGATTTGTAGGTCAAACCGGTTTAGCTACGGGACCACATGTATGTTTCAGATTTTGGAAAAACAGAAATCAAGTAAATCATAGGAAAGAAAAATTCCCTGCATCACATCCTGTTAAGAGTGCCAATATGGAAAACTATCTTAATACCATGAATCATTTAAGAAATCTTTTAAGCTTTATCTCAATTGAAAAAACAGAAATAGCTAAGCTATAATAGAAGTGCATAAATTATTAGAAAAATTGAATAATCTTAAACATGATGCAGAACCAGCGTGGGGAAAAATGACTCCGCAGCATATGATTGAGCATGTTGTTTTAACGTTCCAAATAAGTTACGGTAAAATTAAAGTTGAATGTAGTACGCCTCCGGAAAAATATCCATTGATGAAAAAGATTCTTCTAAGCTCTCGCCCTCTTCCAAAAAATT
>JAHJTX010000062.1 GCA_018829545.1 Bacteroidota bacterium
AAAATTCCTAAAACAAGAAAGAAGAAGGCGAATGCTGCAATTAAAGCTATCCCGTCTCTTAAACCGGACAAGCTGGAATATGTCTGCAATGCATCTTTCAAATTTGATGATTCTTCCCAATCAGTCGTTCCAACTATAACTCTTGAAACCATTGCCGAGTTTACAAGTTTTTCCTATGAGATTACTTTGGATATTGTCCGCGAGAAAAGGGAAATATTCATTGTTCTTATGGGGTTAAGAGCAAAAGCCAATGTTGTTCCAGCAGTTCAACCTGCAATTGCAGAATTGCATTTCGAGGATTTAATTGGAGAATATACTATTTATGTTGTTAAACAGGACGGCGCCATAAACGCTGCGGTGTTCAAATTCAATTCGTTCACAAAAGAAATTGAGCTGCTCAAGGAGTTTCTGCCCCCAAAGAAAAACAATAGGTTATTCACAAAGTTTACAGTAATTGCTTCTTCATGAAGTGACAACTAATCATTAGAGATTATTGAGATGAGTATAATTATCGGTAGAAAACCTGTTCTCGAAGCTTTAAAAGCCGATGTAGATATTGAGCAGATTATTTGCTCATTTGGGTTGAAAGGCGAATCTATTTCTCAAATTTTGAATCTGGCGCGCAAAAAGGGAATTAAGATTAAGGAATACTCCAACCAAAAATTTAAAGAGTTGGTTCAAGATCAAAATTCACAGGGTATTGCCGCAGTTAAATCTTCTTATATTTATTCCTCATTGCAAGAAGTGATTTCCAAATCAAAAAAATCTCCGTTGCCGCTGCTTCTGCTTTTAGATTCGATTCAAGACCCGCACAATCTCGGAGCTATTATTAGAACTGCCGAAAGCGCCGGAGTTGATGGAATAGTAATAACGATACATAATAGCGCTGCTATTACGTCGACAGTTGAAAAAACATCTGCCGGAGCTGTTTCACACGTTAAAATAGCGCAGATTACTAATCTTAATCAAACTATCAAGACTCTTAAAGAGCAAGGGTTTTGGGTCGTCGGCTCGTATTTATCTAACAATACTCAAGACTACACAACAATTGATTATAAAATTCCTATCGCTATAATTATGGGGAACGAAGAAAAAGGGCTTCATAAACATGCTGCGGAGAATTGCGATTTTCTTGCGTCAATTCCAATGTTGGGCAAAATACAGTCGCTCAATGTTTCGGTTGCAACAGGAGTTCTTCTTTACGAGATTATTCGTCAGAGGTCTATTCAATAATATTCTCCTCTTCAAATAAAATACTAATCTAGAAAAATCCATTTACCCGCATATTGACTCTCGCTAAAATCTCACTCATTAAAATTCTTTATGCACGAATCTTGCGGAAAATCAAATAGGATGCAAAGTGCAATTTCAATCTTGACAATTTTTTCCAGATTAACTAATTTTGTACATCAAAATCAGGATAATGCATGAGTGATGAAATGAAATTGGTTGAGGATTTAACTCAATCTGAATATAAATGGGGGTTTTCAACAGATATTGATGCGGATGAAGCGCCAAAGGGTTTGAATGAAGCTATTGTAAGATTTATTTCCGCAAAAAAAAATGAACCTGAGTGGATGACAGAGTGGAGATTAAAAGCGTTCAGACATTGGCAGAATATGGTTGAACCCAAATGGTCTAAAGTGAAATACCCTGAAATTGATTTTCAGGATATAAAATATTATTCGGCTCCCAAAACAAAGCCAAAATTGGAAAGCTTAGATGAAGTCGATCCGGAATTATTGAAAACTTTTGAAAAATTGGGAATACCCTTAGAAGAACAGAAGCTACTTTCCGGAGTGGCTGTAGATGCGGTGTTCGATTCTGTTTCGGTAACTACAACTTTCAAGGAGACTTTAGCGGAGAAGGGAATAATTTTTGGATCAATTTCCGAAGCAATTAAAAATCATCCTGTCTTAATTAAAAAGTATCTCGGTTCGGTTGTGCCCTATACTGATAATTATTATGCGGCATTGAACGCGGCGGTATTTAGCGACGGCTCATTTGTATTTATTCCAAAGGGCGTGCGCTGCCCAATGGAACTTTCAACTTATTTCCGAATTAACGCAATGGATACCGGTCAGTTTGAGCGTACTTTAATTATTGCTGAAGATAATAGTTACGTTAGTTATCTCGAAGGGTGCACAGCGCCAATACGCGATAAAAATCAGCTGCATGCCGCAGTTGTTGAATTAGTTGCATTAGAAAATTCTGAAATAAAATATTCAACAGTTCAGAACTGGTATCCCGGCGATAAAGACGGCAAGGGCGGTATTTTCAATTTTGTAACCAAACGGGGAATTTGTAAAGGAAATAATTCTAAGATATCTTGGACTCAGGTTGAAACCGGTTCGGCAATTACTTGGAAATATCCAAGCTGTATTCTTTTGGGAGATAACTCAACCGGAGAGTTTTATTCCGTCGCCGTTACAAATAATTATCAGCAGGCGGATACCGGAACTAAAATGATTCACATCGGAAAAAACACAAAGAGCACAATAATCTCAAAAGGAATCTCAGCGGGTAAAAGTGATAATTCTTATCGAGGATTAGTTAAGGTTTCTAAGGGCGCAAAGAATGCAAGAAATTTTTCGCAATGCGATTCGATGTTAATGGGAGACAAATGCGGCGCTCATACTTTCCCTTACATCGAAGTGGCTAATAATTCCGCAGTAGTTGAACACGAAGCAACTACATCCAAAATTGGGGAGGATCAAATCTTTTATTTAAATCAACGCGGTATATCAACTGAAGACGCAATAAATATGATCGTAAATGGTTTTTGCAAAGAAGTCTTTAATGAACTTCCAATGGAATTTGCGGTAGAAGCGCAGAAATTATTAGCTATCAGTCTGGAAGGTTCAGTAGGATAATAAATTAAGTAATAGGAAAAAGTAATGATAAAGATCAAAGATTTAAAAGCAAGAGTAGAAGAAAAAGACATTTTGAAAGGATTGAACCTGGAAGTGAATGCGGGCGAAGTTCACGCAATTATGGGTCCGAATGGTTCGGGAAAAAGCACTCTAGCAAATGTTTTAGCTGGTAATGAAGGCTACGAGGTCACCGGCGGTTCGGTTGAATTGGAAGGAAAGGACTTATTGGATATGGCTCCTGAAGATAGAGCGCGGGAAGGATTGTTCCTCGCATTTCAGTATCCAATAGAAATTCCCGGAATTAGCAATGCAACATTTTTGAAAACCGCAATTAATGAAATACGCAAATACAGAGGCGAGCAAGAAATTACAGCAAAGGAATTTTTAACACTAATTAAAGAAAAATCGAAAATTCTTGGAATGTCAGATTCACTTGTTGGCAGATCGGTTAATTCGGGATTCTCCGGCGGAGAGAAGAAAAGAAATGAAATTCTCCAAATGCTGATGCTTAATCCTAAACTTGCAATACTCGATGAAACCGATTCCGGTTTAGATATTGACGCATTAAAAATTGTATCGGAAGGTGTAAATGTTTTTAAGAATAAGGACAACGCGGTTATTCTAGTTACGCATTATCAGCGGCTACTCGATTACATCGTTCCCGATTTTGTTCACGTTCTTTCCAACGGAAGAATAATAAAATCCGGCGGAAAAGAACTAGCTCTTGAATTAGAAGAAAAGGGTTATGACTGGATTAAAGATATACAGGCAGAGCTTGTTTAATATGGAGAAAGGAATGAGTAAAAATTTGCTGCATGATAATGCTAAGAACTGGTATAAAGAAAAATTTATAGAATTCGAAAACAATTTGAATGGAGAAAAGCTTCTTCCCATTCATCAACTCAGAAAAGATGCAGTTGAAAAATTTGATGAATTGGATTTTCCCACATTAAAAAACGAGGAATGGAAATACACGAATATCGATTCCATTCTCAAAAAGAAATTTACGCCATCTGTAAATAAAGTTGAATTCAGATTTACGGAAAAGGACGTTAGTGAAAACAAATTTTCCGGATTTGATCATTATTTGATGGTTTTTGATAATGGAATTTTTAATGAGTCGTTAAGTAATATTGACGAACTGCAAAATGGAGTTACTGCAGGCAGTCTTAAAGAAATTGCTAAATCTAATTTTAATGTCGTTGAAAAATATTTCAAATCTTCCAGAAAATATTGCACTGCATTTGATGTTTTGAACATTTCATATACTTCGGATGGTGCCGTAATTATTATTGGCGATGGCATTGTGGTAGACAAACCCATTCAGATCATTTATCTAAACGGTTCTGAAAATGAAAGCTTGCTCACTCAACCCCGTAACTTGATTGTAGTTGGAAAAAATTCGAGTGTTCGTATAATTCAAAATTTTGTAGGAAACACCGGCTCAGAATATTTCTCTAACGTTATCACCGAGGTTTATGCAGATGAAAATGCAGTCGTTGATGTCTGCAAAATTCAGAACGAATCTGAAAGTGCATTTCATATTGAAAGAGTTCAGACTGTTCAAAAAAGAAACAGCGTTTTTACACATCATAATTTTTCTTTCGGCGGCAAACTAGTAAGGAACGATATTAATTCGGAACTATGCGGTGAAAATATAGAGACAAATTATAACGGACTTTATTTAGCAAATAATAATCAGCACGTAGACAATCATACATTTGTTGATCATGCCGAGCCAAACTGCCAAAGCAATGAAGTTTACAAAGGGATTTTAGACAAAAACTCGAAAGGTGTTTTCAACGGAAAAATTCTTGTTCGTCAAAAAGCCCAGAAAACTAATGCGTATCAATCAAACAAAACTGTTCTTCTTTCGGAACATGCAACGATTGATACAAAACCTCAATTGGAAATTTATGCAGACGACGTGAAGTGTTCGCATGGCGCAACAGTAGGACATCTTGACGATGCAGCGTATTTTTATATCCGTTCAAGAGGCATACCGGCAAACGTTGCAAAATCAATGTTGATAAGAGCATTTGCCAATGACGTTGTTGATAAAGTTAAAATTAGTCCGCTTCAAGATCAGCTTAACCACATGATTTTCAATCACTTAAACAGAGTTGAAATAGGATGAGTTTCACTGAAACTAAATCATTGCTAAAAATTGCGAAGCAAGGAAAACGAGTATTCGATGTTCTGAAAATACGCGATGATTTTCCGATACTTCACCGAACTGTAAACGGCAAACCGCTGGTTTATTTGGATAACGCCGCAACTACGCAAAAACCAAAAGCTGTTATTGACAGCATTACAAATTACTATACTTATGAAAATGCCAATATTCACCGCGGACTCCACTTCCTTAGCGAAGTTGCAACTGAGGCGTTTGAGGGCGCCCGCCTTATAGTTAAAGAATTCATTAACGCGATGAGCGCTTCTGAAATTGTTTTTGTAAAGGGAGCGACTGAGGCAATAAATTTAATTGCCAACACAATGTGCCGGTCGGACATATTCAAAAGCGGAGACGAGATAATAATTTCGCAAATGGAACATCATGCTAACATTGTTCCGTGGCAGATAAATTTTCAAAAAAAGAATATCAAACTAAAGGTTATTCCCATTACGGATGAGGGAGAGCTTGATCTTGATGCCTACCGAAATTTATTTACCGAACGGACAAAACTAGTTTCAATCGTTCATACATCCAATTCACTTGGTACAGTTAACCCAATAAAAGAAATTATTGAAATTGCTCATAAGGAAGGTGTTCAAGTTCTTGTAGATGGTTCTCAAGCAGTGCCGCACAGAAAGGTTGATGTTCAGGATTTGGACTGCGACTATTTTGTTTTCTCAGGTCATAAATTATTCGGACCGACAGGAATCGGCGTATTATACGGTAAAACAAAATATCTTGAAAAATTGCCACCATACCAAGGCGGCGGAGATATGATCCGAACAGTTTCATTTGAAAAATCTACTTTCGACGATATACCTCATAAATTTGAAGCGGGCACGCCAAATATTGAAGGCGGAATTGCTCTCGGCGTAGCTATAAATTATTTGAACGAATTTAACTTTGGCGACATAACTTCGCACGAACAATCGCTGCTGGATTATGCAACTTCAGAATTACTTAAGATAAATGGATTGAGAATTATTGGCACTTCTCCGAACAAAGCGTCTGTAATATCTTTCGTGATTGACGGAATTCATCCTTATGATATAGGGACAATAATTGATACTGACGGAATCGCATTAAGAACTGGGCATCACTGCACGCAGCCAATTATGCAAAGATATAATTTGCCGGCAACGGCAAGAGCTTCTTTTGCTTTTTACAACACGCTTGAAGAGGTAGATAAATTAATCGCGGGACTTAACAAAGTTATTAAAATGTTTAGCTGAGGATTTATTTATGCATGACAAAAGTTTTATTGAATTAGAAATTATCAGGGTGCTGAAAACCGTTTTCGATCCTGAAATTCCGGTTGATATTTATGAATTGGGATTGATCTATGAAACCAAATTGGATGAGGATTTTAATCTCTATGTCAAAATGACGCTTACATCACCGGCTTGTCCGGTTGCCGGAAGTTTGCCGGGCGATGTAAAAAAGAAGCTAAAAAACATTAAGCAGATAAAAGATGTTATTGTTGACCTTGTGTGGGATCCACCATGGGACAAGGACAGAATGTCTGAAGAAGCAAGACTTGAACTTGGATTTTATTAATCTTAAAAAACTTGCCACAAAGACACAAAGTTCTTTTTTTAATCACTGGTGACTTTGTGGTGAAAAGACAGGCTTCAAAACAAGAAAACACAAAGTTGTTTTTCTTTGTGACTTGGAGACTTTGTGGCGAATAAAAAAATATAATAAAGAAAGGAAGAAACATGTTTAATTTACAATCAAAACCACCTATTTACGATCCTGAAGCGGTTCAGCCTATGAGAGATGAGCTAAAGTTTGTTGGCTTCGAAGAACTTCTTACACCCGAAAAAGTTGAAGAAGTCCTATCTGTTAAAGACGATTCAACTACACTTGTTGTGATCAATTCAGTATGCGGTTGTGCTGCCGGCAGCGCTCGTCCCGCAGCAACTGAAGCAGTTCAAAATGATTTAATTCCAGACCGAATAACAACAGTTTTTGCAGGACAAGATAGAGATGCGGTTGACTATTTTCGTTCAAATTATTTAGCGCAATATCCTCCTTCTTCTCCTTCAATAGCGCTGCTTAAAAACGGAAAAGTTCTGCACATTCTGCCACGTCATCAAATTGAAGGACGCACTCACGAAGAAATTGCCGCTGAATTAAAGAATGTTTTTAGTCAATTTACTTCTAAAAAAGGTCCATCAATCTCTGCAGAAAAGTACAAGGAATTAGTTCATGCACGCGCATGTGGTTCAAAAATTCCATTGAATGAGAATTAGTTTTGGTGATTAATTATGAAGTTTAGCGCACAGGAGGAATACGGATTAAGATGCTTAATCCGTATTGCCAAAGCATACCG
>JAHJTX010000063.1 GCA_018829545.1 Bacteroidota bacterium
AAAAAAGGCTGAATAAATCTTCAGCCTTTTCTTAGTAGCGGAGGCAGGACTTGAACCTACATTCCGACTCTGTCGGGATATGGGCCCACATTCCTCTTTAAAACAAAAAAGGCTGAATAAATCTTCAGCCTTTTCTTAGTAGCGGAGGCAGGACTTGAACCTACAACCTTCGGGTTATGAGCCCGACGAGCTACCAATTGCTCCACTCCGCGATATAAAACTTTTAATGATATTCTCGAAGAGCTACTCCCGATGAATCGGGACTCCACTTTTATCCGGCTTCCGACGGACCGCTATATAATTTTTTTCAATAAATTCAAAATTGTGAAGCCAAATATATACCTCTAAAAATCTAAAGTCAAACTTGATTCACTATTATTGATTTTATTTTATTATTTTTATCCTCAGTGAACAATTCATTTTATTGGTAATTATATGTTAATGTCTCTTCAGATTAGAGATTATGCTTTAATAGAAAATATTCACATTGAATTTGGCAGAGGGCTAAATATAATAACTGGCGAAACCGGAGCCGGCAAGTCAATTTTAATTGAGGCGCTTGGTTTACTGCTCGGCGAAAGAGCCTCAAATCAAGTAGTGCGAAAGGGAGCGAATAAATCTGTTGTCGAAGGCATATTTGATGTTGCCGGCAATAGTAAGGTCGAAACGCTACTGAAGGAAAATGAAATTGAGTTTTATTCCGAGTTAATTTTGAGAAGAGAAATTTCGTTGAAGGGTTCCAACAGATGCTTTATAAATGATACTCCCGCACCTCTGACTTTAGTAAAGGATGCCGGCAATCTTTTGATTGATATGCACGGTCAGCACGAGCACCAATCGCTTTTAAGAACGAATACGCACATTGAATTTTTAGATGAGTTGGGCGAGTATGATGATGAGTTGAACGCGTTTATTCTCAAGCGAAAAGAGTTTGTCGCTCTGATAGCTCAGTTAAACGATCTGAAAGAAAAGGAATCTAAAATTAAAGCTGAGCGGGATATTTATGAATTCCAATTAAAAGAGATCGATGAAGTTTCTCCGGTTGAAGGGGAAGAGGAACAGTTGAAAGCGGAACTCAACATTTTAGAAAATTCAGAAAAACTTCTGGAACTTTGCAGCATTGTTTTCGAGTGCGCTTATGATTTGGAAGATTCGGCGCATAATCTGCTTGTAAAAATCAATAATGCGCTTAACTCACTTTCGCAAATAGATAAATCTTTTGAAGAGATTGCCAAAGAATCTGATTCTGCCGTTGCAATAACAAGCGATATCGCAGATTTTGTGCGAAGTTATAAAGATAAGATTGATCTTGAGGACAGCCGGTTGGAAGAAATCCGCGAACGTCTTGCATCACTGAATATGCTCAAAAAAAGATACGGCGGTTCACTTGAAAAAGTTATTGCTAATAGAGATCAACTAAGATCAAAACTCGATCTTGCAGTTAATTTCAACGAGAAAACAGAAGAACTGAAGGCGAGTATCGAAAAATTTAGAAATGAACTTGGTCTGGTCGCAAATCAAATTAGCGGTAAAAGAAAAAAAGTAGCATATAAGATTAAATCCGAAATGGAAAAGACACTCGATTATCTTGGCATTTCTTCCGCGTCATTCAAAACAGAAATTGCAAATATAGAATCCACAAATGATGTCAACTCAATAAAACTGAATGGGAAAGCATATAAACATAATCCTCGCGGATTTGATGAAGTGGAATTTTTTATTTCCACGAATATTGGCGAAGACTTAAAACCGCTGGCAAAAATTGCAAGCGGCGGGGAAGTATCCCGGATTATGCTCGCTCTCAAAACTATTCTCGCTAAGTCAGATAAACTTCCACTGCTGATATTTGATGAAATCGACACGGGTGTAAGCGGCAGAATTGCTCAGAAAGTTGGGCAATCGCTCAAAGACTTATCTAAGTTTCATCAGATCATTGCGATTACTCATCTTCCTCAAATAGCAAGCTTAGCCGAACATCATTTTTCTGTTAAAAAAGTTGAAAGCCAAGACCGTGTGGCAAGTACAATTCAAAAGTTGAGCGATCAAGAAAGAATTACTGAAGTCGCAAAACTTATCAGCGGAGAAAACGTAACTAATGCAGGAATTGAAAGCGCCCGGCAGTTGATGGGCATCACAGACAAATAAATAATTATTACCTACTTATAAAAAGTAAAAAATTTTTGTTGCATTTAGCTTTTTATTATCGGATTTTATGACCGATTTAATTTTTGCTTTCGGGCAAAAAAAATATTTGTAAATAATACCAAATTCACATTCTTTCATCATTAAGGGAGGTTTCATGAGGAAAATATTACTCACTATTTTTTCTGTTCTTTTTTTTATTAGTCTAAGCGTTTCTGCCCAGACTTTCGAAGAAACAATGGCACAGCTTTCCGCAGATGCCGGCAGCGCTTACGTAAATCCAATTGGATCTGCATTCGGTTCCAATATGAATTCCGGCTGGTTCTCAGGTGTTCCGGAAGCTCAAATGTTAGGATTGGATCTTGAATTAAAAATCAGCATCCATGCATCGATGTTTAGTGATGATGCAAAAAACTTTAAAACTTCAGGTAAATTCCAGTTTTCATCTGATCAGACAAAACAACTATTAGGACCTAATCCATCAGGGACTGGCAATGCAGCCGCAAACCAAGCTATTTATGATGCGTTCGCTGGAGCTACTCACACAGTTGCAATTGCAGGTCCAACTGTTGTTGGAAGCAAAGACGAATTTGTAACAATTGGATTTGCAAGCCCAACTGTAACCGTTGCCGGACAAACCTATAATTTACAGCAGCAGGATATTGCTTTAACAGAAGTAAAAGGAATCGGCAATGAGCTTCCTGCTCTTCCACAGCCAAGCGCTCAGCTTACTATTGGAACGGTTTTCGGAACAACGGCTTCGTTCAGATACTTCCCAACCGTAGCAGCAGGCGATTTTGGTGATATAAGTTTCTTTGGATATGGTGTAACTCACAATCCGGCAATGTGGCTTCCTGTTCCTCTTCCAGTTGATGTTGGTATTGGTTTCTACACACAAACTTTGGAACTTGGAAAAATCTTTGAAAGTACCGCAACGCAGTTTGGCGTTTTTGCGAGCAAAGAATTTGGATTTATTATTTCCGTAACTCCATATATTGGTTTGACTATGGAAACATCAACAACAACTTTGAAATACGACCAAACTTTTACCGATGCTAACGGAAAAGTTATTGGAACACCTATTCCTATCAAATTTGAATTAGAAGGCGATAATGATTTAGGTATTACTGCAGGATTAAAGCTAGACCTTTTCTTGTTACAACTTTATGCAGACTACAAGATGGCTACAACCAGCACAATTAGCGCAGGGCTAATGATGGGATTCTAATTTGAACAAGATTATCCCAAATATTTTTAAGGGGCTTAGCGCCCCTTTTTTGTTTTAAATTGTTTATTATTTAGCCAAATATTTAAGTGAAAACCCAATTGAAAAAAACTGGTTCTCCGGATGAAAGATTTATCTGTTTATATCCACATTCCCTTCTGCGATCATAAATGCATCTACTGCGATTTTTACTCGCTTGTTTCATACGATAACGAAAATAGATTTTTCGAAATTCTGAAAAAAGAAATCCGCCATTTTTCCGGTCTGCTTCAAGATGAGTATCAAATCCCGACAATTTTTTTCGGCGGCGGAACTCCTTCATTTGTTGATGTCGCGTACATTAGTTCAGTTATATCAGAACTAAAGCAGAGTTTTAAGTTCAAAAATAAAGTTGAAATTACACTCGAAACAAATCCCGGAACAGTTGACCAAAAAAAGCTTGAACAATTTCTAGATGCTGGAGTCAACAGATTATCGGTTGGCATTCAGTCGTTTAACAACGATGAACTAAAATTTCTCACACGAATCCACAACGAAAAAACGGCTATCGAAACAGTTAATGGCGCTCATCAAGTTGGATTTGAAAATATTAGCATCGATCTAATTTTTAATCTTCCCGGGCAAAGTAGAGAATCGTGGATTAACAATCTTGAAAAAGTAATTGAACTTCCCGTAAAACACATTTCGGCTTATAGTTTAATTTTGGAAAGAGGCACAATACTAAATAAAATGGTTCTGGATGGCAGAATAAAAATGCAGGATGAAGATTACGATGCAGACCTCTACGAAACAACAATTGATTTTTTTATAAAAAATAATTTCATTCAATACGAGGTTTCTAACTTCTGCAAAAGGGGTTACGAATGCCGGCACAATTTAGCTTACTGGAAACATAAGGAATATTTGGGGCTGGGTCCTTCGGCACATTCTTTTATAAATAAAAAAAGATGGTGGAATATAAGCAGTTTAAAAATGTATATTAATTCTGTTGAACGAATTGGAAACGCAATACTCAATACCGAACAACTTGAGTATGAGCAATTGTTAGATGAATTTGTAATGCTTAATTTAAGAGGCAGCGGTCTTGACATACATGAGCTAAATTCTAAATTTGGTGCAACATGGATTTCTAAAAATGGTAGTTATTTAGATAAGCTGAGTAAGGGAAATTATATTACTAATTCAAATAACGAAATTAAGTTTACTAAGAAAGGTTACTTAATCTGTGACGAAATATTAATTAACTTCAAATAAATTTGTGATCTTATGCTAAAACTAAAACTTCACTGGCAGATTCTAATTGCATTTGCTGCGGCAATATTTTACGGTGTGTTCTTAACCGAATATGTTCATTACGTAAGTTGGATGGGAGATGTATTCCTAAAGGGGCTTAAAATGGTGATCATCCCTCTGATACTGAGTTCGATTATTTCCGGAGTTACAAACATCGGAAATGCGGAAAATTTGGGACGCCTCGGAATTAAAACGATGGCTTATTATCTCTCTACAAGCATGTTTGCAATTATAACGGGTTTGTTTTTTGTAAACATTTTTCAGCCCGGAGTTGGCGCTGATTTAGGCTTTACTAAATCTGTTGAAGGCTTGTCTACCGCAAAGGAATCTTTTGGCGACACGCTGATGAACATCATCCCGACAAACATTTTTGAATCCTTTGCCAATGCAGAGATGCTCTCAATTATTTTCTTCGCCATTCTGTTTGGCTTTTTTATTACACGGGTTGATGATAAACCCAAAACTTTTTTAACAGAATTATTTAACGGAGCTTTCGACGTAATGATGAAAATTACGATGCTCGTCATAAAATTTACTCCTCTCGGAATTTTAGGAATTGTCGCTAAAGTTATTGCCGAGCAGGCGGGTGATTCACAAGCGCTGCTGGATATTGTCGGTAGACTTGGACTTTATATGCTGACTGTTTTAATTGCTCTGTTTGTTCACTCCGTAATTACACTGCCCGCAATAGTGAAAATTATTGGAAGGTCTAATCCAGTCCTGCACGTTAAAGCAATGACAACGCCTTTATTGACGGCATTTTCTACTTCTTCATCGAGTGCAACCCTGCCGCTTACGATGAGCGCGGTTGAAGAAAATTCCGGTGTGTCCAATAAAATTTCCAGCTTTACACTGCCGCTTGGCGCAACAGTAAATATGGATGGCACAGCTTTATACGAATGCGTTGCCGCTATGTTTATTGCTCAGGCTTATGGATTGGAAATGGGAGTTGTAAATCAGATCATTGTTGTAATCACCGCTTTGCTAGCCTCAATCGGCGCCGCAGGAATACCGATGGCAGGACTTGTAATGATCTCGATAGTTCTAACGTCTGTAGGATTACCTTTGGAAGGAGTAGGACTAATTTTATCCGTAGATAGAATTTTAGATATGTGCCGCACAACGGTTAATGTTTGGAGCGATAGCTGCGGCGCAGTTATTATCGCTAAATCGGAAGGCGAGGAATTAAAAGTATAATTCAGATTATTTTAATAAACTGAGAACGATTAAGAAAGATTTTTCGTTAATAATTATTGATTCATGTTACGCAAAAGTGTAGAGCGAAACTCTGTTTCGCTCATAAATTGTATAAATTGATGTAAATTGACTGAGCGATTCCCCTTAGGGACGAGCAGCGAATCGTTCTACAATTCTTATTCTTTTGCGTGAGGAGAATTATTGAGTTCATTTGTGTAAAAAAAGTATGATAGCTTTATGAAAAAAATAACTACGCTAATATTGATATTACTTTTTTCCTCTTTGGTATTATCTCAAACTTACCAAAAAGTGAAAATCCATTTTACAAATAAAGATGACATCAAAACTATTGTTTCTATTTGTCCCGATTTAGATCACTACTCATTGGAAAAAGATAATTCTTTAGGCGCGTTTTTGTCTTCAAGCGATGTTACTACTTTAAGAGATATGGGTTTCCGGATTGAAGTCTTAATCGAAGATTGGCAGAAGCATTACATCGAAACGAATCAGTACTCTGAATCTCAAAAACAGAGCGCACTCTCAAAAACTTCATCGAACTTTGGCGTAACAGGATTCGATTACGGATCGATGGGCGGGTATTATACTCTTGAAGAAGTTTACTCAAAATTGGATGAGATGTATTCCGGTTATCCCGCGCTTATTTCACAGAAGGAAAGTATTGGAAAAACAATTGAGGACAAAGACATTTTTCAAGTTAAAATTTCGGACAATCCAGACATAAATGAGGATGAACCTGAAGTGCTGTACACCTCTCTGCACCACGCAAGGGAACCCGAAAGCATGATGCAGATGATTTACTTCATGTTCTACCTTCTTGAAAATTACAACGTCGATCAAGAAGTAAAATATTTGGTGAATAATAGGGAAATGTATTTTATTCCTGTTGTTAATCCGGACGGTTATTATCACAATCAAACTTCGTATCCCGCCGGTGGAGGAATGTGGAGGAAGAACAGATTTTTGAATGCGGATTCAACTATTGGCGTAGACTTAAACCGTAATTACGGACCTCACGAATATTGGAATGCTGCGAATGGCGGATCGAGCACTTCTGCCGGAGATAATACTTACCGAGGAACAGAACCATTCAGTGAAAATGAAACTGCAGCCATTAGAGCTTTTTTGTATTACCACAATATCCGCGCTTGTTTGAACTACCATACTTACAGCAATCTTCTGATTTATCCTTATGGTGCTCTAGGAGTTGAAACCCCCGATTCACTAACTTTTAGGAAATATGCCCAAGACATGACGCAATTTAACGGTTATGTTTACGGGACTGATATTCAAACAGTTGGTTACACTACCCGCGGCAACAGCGACGACTATATGTATGATGGCGAAGTAAATTTAAAAGGGAAAATATTCACAATGACGCCTGAGGTTGGAAGTTTCAGCGATGGCTTTTGGCCGCATCAATCAAGAATTCTTCCTTTGGCAGAGGAGAACGTTTTCCCGAATTTATATTACGCATGGATTGTCGGCGGATATGTCACTATAAAATCTGTTGAATTTGATAAAGAGTATTTCAATTCGGGTGATGTTGTTAATGTGAAAATGCAATTCAAAAATATTGGGATTGACATTTCTGAAAATATAAAAGTTCTCTTTGAATCAGCAGACGGGAACAGTGATATTATTGTTGGAGAGTATCTTGCTGAGGGATTTCTTCCATCCGAAACGCACATTATTGACTCTTCTCTTTTTCAATTTAGAATTAAAGAAAATTATGATATAGATCAAATTGGATTGAAAATTAAAATCTATCAAGAAGATGTACTGATGGCAACAAATCATCAAACACTAAAACTTGGCACACCGACAATTGTTTTTATTGATTCCTCAGCCAATATGAATAATTGGGTGACTTATGGATCAAACTCTCAATGGGAAGTGAGTACATCAGATTATTATTCACAGCCCAGTTCGTTCACAGACAGCCCAGCAGGTAAATATTCGGATGATGCTTCTTCATTTTTTGAACTGAAGGAACAAATTGATCTTTCAGGAATTTCAAAACCCGTTCTATCATTTTGGACTAAATTCGAAATTGAAAGAGGCTGGGACTACGCGCAGGTTCAAATTAGCTCCAACGGAGGAAATGAATGGACTGCTGTTGGTGGCAGATATTCAAATCCAGGAGCTGGAAGTTTTCAACCTGATGGTGAACCAGTGTATGATGGGAATCAGCTTGCTTGGGTGAGAGAAGAAATTTCACTATCAGCATTCGAAGGCAATAAAATTCTGATACGATTCATGCTTAAATCAGATAGTTACTTGCAGCTTGACGGTATTTATTTAGATGACATTGCAATTACAAGTTACCTTATTCGCACAGATTTAAGCTCGGAATTAAATACAAATGAAATGAATTTCAATCTTGAACAGAATTTTCCGAATCCTTTTAATCCATCCACGAGAATTAAGTTTACTATTCCTAAGTTTGACGCAGGTCATACTCCTACTCAGCAAAATACAATTCTTAAGATTTACGATGTTCTCGGCAGAGAAATTAGCACGCTAGTAAATGATCATTTAGTAAGTGGTAATTACGAAGTTGAATTTAACTCCGCGTTTTTGGGTTATTATTATTATAGCAGTGGAATTTATTTTTATAAACTTACGGTTGGCGCAAATAGCTCAACTAAAAAAATGATTTTACTTCGCTAAATATCAGCTTATTTTGCGAAAGGAATTTTATGCAGCTGGTTAATACTTTTGGGGGATCCCGTTTCGGAATGTTGACCGACAAATATGGAATTAATTGGATGCTAAGTTCACCTCCAAGCAAAAATCCAAGTAACAATTTATTTCGTAATGCTTGCTAATCCATTTAAATAATAGTAGTTTAGTTCTTCTAATTTCGCCCCTAGTGGGCGATTTTTGTTTGTATGAAAATAAATAAGAAAAATATCACGGAAAAAGCAGCCAATTTGATCTCAGAATTGGGTTATTTGTATATCGAAACCTCATTCCGAGGAACGGATAACAATTCTGTAATTGAAATATTTGTAGACAGCGAAAAAGGAATTACAACTGTTAACTGCGCCGAAATCAGTCATGCTATCGGCGAGTTGTTTGAAACGGAAGAATTAGTAAGTTCAAAATTTAGACTTGACATTTCATCACCTGGAATTGACCGACCACTTAAATTTTTGCAGCAGTTCCCCAGAAACATCAACCGAAAATTTGAATTACGGATTAAAGAAAATGATGCAATAAAAAAAACTACGGCAAAACTGGTTTCTGTTGAAGGCTGCAAACTGAATTTTGACGAAGGTAAAAATGTATTCAGCGTCGATTTTGAAAATATAACATCGGCAAAAGTTTTAATTAGTTTCTGATAATGGAGGAAAATAATGAATAGTGAAATAGTAGAATCATTTGCCCAAATGGTTCGTGCTAAAAGCCTTGATAAAGATGTGCTTGCTAGTATAATCGAAGATATTTTTGGTATTATGGTTAAAAAGAAATACGGGCTTGAATCGAGATGCGACGTCGTTGCGAACATGGATAAAGGCGATATTGAAATATTCCTTGAAAGGACTATTGTTGATGAAGTGGAAGATCCCAATACTCAGATAAGTATAGATGAAGTAAATGAAAGAGGCAACGAAGACGAACTTGAAGTTGGCGAAGATTTTGTCGAAAAACTTGCACTATCTACTTTTGGTAGAAGACTAATAAATCTTGCTCGGCAGAGCTTAAATCAAAAAATTCGTGAAATTGAAAAAGAAATTGTTTTTAACGAATACAGTGAAATGATCGGCGAAATAATTGTCGGCGATATTTATCAAGTTAGAAGAAATGATGTTCTTATTAACCACAATAAAAATGAATTGTTGCTTCCAAGAATCGAACAGATTCCGCGAGAGCGTTACAGAAAAGGCGATACAATCCGCGCGGTTATTAAAGACGTTAAGAAAACACCAAACGGTCCGGTAATAATTGCATCACGAGCAGATAATATTTTTCTGCGTAGATTGTTCGAAATAGAAATCCCCGAAATTTATGACGGAATAATTGAAATTAAAGGAATTGCACGCGAACCAGGCGAAAGAGCAAAAGTTTCTGTCGAATCCTCCGATGCTAGAATTGATGCGGTTGGCGCATGCGTTGGAATGAAGGGTGTTCGTATTCATGCAATTGTCCGCGAATTGAATAACGAAAACATCGACGTAATTAATTACTCGGAAGATACGTTTATATCAATTCAAAGAGCTTTAGCGCCTGCTAAGTTAAAACAGATTGAAATTGAAGAAGACGAAAGAAAATGTACCGTGCTTGCAGACAGCGATCAAGTATCTCTTATTGTTGGTAGAAACGGCGTAAACATCCGTTTAGCAATGAAGCTCACGGGATATGATATTGAAGTTATTCGTGAAGAAAAACCCTTCGAAGAGTACGATGAAGATATTGAATTGTTCGATCTTAAGGAAGAATTGAGCGCTGAAATTGTAGATCTGTTAATCAACAATCGTTATGATACCGCAGTTGAAGTTTTAACGGCGGGCGCTGACAAATTAAAGGAAATAGAAGGTATCGATGAAGCAAAAGCTGAAGAAATTATCGATATAATAAAGAACCAATTTGAAGAAGAAGAATAAAAAATTTAAAACCAGGTAATATTGACATGCCGGAAAATACGAAAGAAAAAAAATTAAGACTCTACAAATTCGCTGCTGATCATAATTTATCTACGGATGCCTTGATTGTTTTTTTAAATGAGAAATGTCATGAAATTAAATCACATATGACTATTCTCACTGATGAAATGATAGCCGATATTCAGGTGAAGTACAAAAAGGATATTGAAAAGGCGGAATCGCATTACAGAAAAGTGAGTGAGTTTAACAAAAAACGGTCTTCGAGAGTTGCAGAAGCGGAAAAAGCTGAACAAGAAAAAATAGTTGAAGCTGCTGAAAAGGTTAAATCCAAACCTGAACCCGTTGAAGAAAAAGTAGATGAAGAAGTTGAAGTTCCCGAAGGTGAAGAAGAGACTGAAGGAATTCCGGAATCTGAAGAAGTAAAAGAAAAAATTCAAGCTGAAGAGCAAGAGATAGTGGAAGAAAGCGAAGAGGTTGATGAAAAATCTGATCAACCGAAATCTTTCAAAACCGATGCTGAAGTTGAGCTAGGAAATAAGAAAAAAGGTCTTACAATAATTGGTAAAATTGATCTTTCCAAAAAGAAAAAGAAACCTGCTAAAAAAGAGCAGGTAGAAGCTGTTCCCCCAAAACCCGCTGCTGAACCCGCTAAAACTGAAACAAAAATTATTAAACCTGCAAGCGAAGAAGGTGCAGAAAAGAAAGGGAAACGAAAAAGACTCAAAGTCAAAAAGAAAGGCGATGCAATTCCCGATGAGCCGGTAAAAGCAAAAAAAATAAAGAAAATTAAACGACTTGAAGTTGATAAAAAAGAAGTTGAAGCCGCGATAAAGCGAACCATTCTTAGTATGGATGAAACTACCGCTAGCGATAGAGCAAATGTTCGTAAAAAGAAGAAGAAAGAAAAACTCGAAATTCAGGAGCGAATCGCGGAAGAGAAAGCTCTCGAAAAAACAAAAATTAAAGTAACGGAATACATTGCCGTTAACGAAATTGCGAACCTCATGGATGTTTCTGTGAGCGAAGTGATTCAGAAATGTATTTCTCTTGGATTAATGGTTTCAATAAATCAAAGACTCGATGTTGATACAATCACTCTTGTTGCCGATGAGTTCGGTTTTGAAGTTGAAATTGAAGAAGAATTTATTTCCGATGCGCTGGAAGATACACCAGATGATCCGGAGACGCTTAAATTAAGACCGCCTGTCGTAACAATTATGGGACACGTTGATCACGGCAAAACCTCTTTGCTGGATTACGTTAGAAAAGCCAACGTTGTTGCCGGTGAATCCGGAGGAATTACACAACACATAGGTGCTTATCAAGTTGCAACGGAAGGCAATAAATACATTACGTTTCTTGATACTCCCGGTCACGAAGCGTTTACCGCAATGAGAGCAAGAGGCGCAAGAGTAACTGATATTGTTATTCTAATTGTGGCTGCTGATGATGCTGTGATGCCTCAAACTGTGGAAGCAATCAATCACGCACAAGCTGCCGGTGTTCCAATAATTATCGCTATAAATAAAATTGACAAACCGAATTCCAATATTGAAAAAATTAAGCAGCAGCTTGCAGATAGAAATATTTTGGTTGAAGGCTGGGGTGGAAAATATCAATGCGTAGAAATTTCCGCTAAGCAAGGAACTAATGTTAGCGGACTTTTGGAATTGATTGCTCTTGAAGCGGAAATGCTTGAACTTAAAGCCAATCCCGATCGAAATGCAAGAGGAACCATTGTTGAAACTACTCTTGAGCAAGGCAGAGGTGTAACCGCTACTGTGCTTGTTCAAAAAGGCACTTTACGAGTTGGTAATATTTTTGTAGCAGGCAACTTTCACGGACGCGTTAGAGCAATGTTCGATGAGAGGAACAAAAAACTTAAACATGCTGGTCCATCTGAACCCGCTGTAGTGGTTGGTTTTGAAGGCACTCCTCAAGCGGGAGATACATTTGTTGTTGTGGATACCGAGAGAGAAGCAAGAGATACCGCTAGTAAACGTCAGCAAATCAAAAGAGAGCAGGATCACCGTCAGGTTAAATTAATTACTCTCGATGAAATTGCACAGCAGATCAAGCAAGGCGGCGTAAAGGAATTAGCTCTTATTGTTAAGGGAGATGTTGACGGTTCAGTTGAAGCGCTTGCAGATTCGCTCATGAAAATATCTAATAAAGAAGTTAAAATTAGAGTTATTCATAAAGGTGTTGGCGGAATTTCCGAAGGTGACGTATTGCTTGCCGCTGCTTCGAATGCAATCATTATTGGTTTCCACGTAAGACCAAATTCAAACGCAAGAAAACTTGCCGAAACTGAAAAAGTTGATATTCGTATTTACAATGTTATTTATGATGCCATTAACGAAGTTAAATCTGCGCTTGAAGGAATGTTGTCTCCTGTTGTTTCCGAAGAACTTGTTGCAACTATTGAAATCAGAAATACATTTAAGGTTCCAAAAATTGGTACAGTTGCCGGATGTTATGTAACGGATGGAAAAATCTCGCGTAATAACAAAATTAGATTATTCAGAGACGGTATTGTTATTTACGAAGGAGCTTTAGCTACTCTTAAGCGATTCAAGGATGATGTTAAAGAAGTTGACGCCGGTTATGAATGCGGACTTAATATTGCCAATTTTAACGACATTAAAATAGGCGATATTATTGAAGGATATAAAATTGTTGAAACAAAGCAGAAACTTGAGAACTAATGTCAATTAGGCTTAAAAAAATTTCCGCTTTAATTAAAGAGGAACTGAGTCTTATTTTTCTTCATAAAATTCAGGACCCTAAAATCGGTATGGTTACAATTACAGGCGTAAAAGTAACTCCCGATTTAAAAATTGCGAAGATATATGTTTCGATCTACCGAAAAGAAGAAAGAGAAGAAGCGTTACAAAGACTTGAAGAGTTAAAAGGATTTATTAAGGCAAAACTAGCTAGTAAGGTAAGGCATTTGCGTCAGATTCCTGATCTGAATTTTTACTTAGATGATACGCTAGATTACGTAATGAAAATGGAAAATATTTTTAAAGAAATTCAGAAGAATGATAAGCAAGACCTTAACGACGAAAACGAACTTTGATTTTTTACTTGGGGAAGTTCTTCTGATTGATAAGGAAATTGGAAAGACTTCTTTCAATGTTGTTCATAATCTTAGAAAAATAACCGGCGTAAAAAAGATCGGTCATGCAGGAACTCTTGACCCCGCTGCTACGGGTCTGTTGATAGTTTGCACGGGAAAGAAAACTAAAGAGATTCGGATTTATCAGGATCAAACTAAGACTTATAGCGGAATAATAACTTTGGGTATCAAAACTCCTTCAATGGATTCTGAGACTGAGGCTATTGAAATATGTGACGCCTCGCAGATTACGCCGGAAGAAATGGAGGAAACCAGAAAAAAGTTTGTCGGAGAAATTGAACAGATTCCTCCAATGTATTCTGCCCTTAAGTTTAAGGGACAAGCGCTTTATAAATACGCAAGAAAAGGTATTGACGTTAAGAGAGAACCAAGAAAGGTGAATATCCTCTCTTTCGAGATTACAAAAACAGATTTGCCGGATATTCATTTTTCAATAGAATGTTCTAAAGGCACTTACATTAGAGTTATTGCCGATGATTTTGGCAGCGCGTTAGGCTGCGGCGCTTATTTGAAAAGTTTACGGCGCATAAAGATTGGCGAATATGCTGTTGATAACGCTTTTACATTGAAGGAACTTGAGGATTATTTGAAATCGAGTAATTCAACTGGCGGCGAATCAATAGAGAAGAATTAATAAATATGCTGATTATAAGAAATCTTTCTACGGTAAAGAAAACTGATAAAAGGGTTTTAACGCTTGGCACTTTCGACGGCGTTCATAAAGCCCATCAAAAAATATTTAAGTCTGTAAAAGATTGTTCTTTGAAAAACGATTTTACAAGCATGGTCGTCACTTTTGAACCGCATCCAAGAACAGTGGTTAGCAAAGATTTTAAAGTGCATTTGCTTTCAACCCTTGAAGAAAAAGTTGAAATTGCAGAAAAGAGCGGAATAGATGAACTACTCGTTTTAGATTTTACGCCGGAATTTGCTCAGCAATCTTACAAAGAGTTTATCGAAAATATTCTCGTTAATAAGGTTGGATTTAAACACATAATTATCGGACACGATCATAAATTCGGCAAAGACCGCTTTGGAAACGAAGAAAAGTTAAGCGAGCTTGGTGAAAAATTTGGTTTCACCGTTAAAGTAGAAAGCGAAGTTCTATTCAATAATGAAGTCATAAGCAGCACAAAAATCAGAAATTATTTACTCGAAGGAAATTTATCCGATGCGGGCAAGTTTTTGGGAAGAAACTATATCTTTGCAGGAATTGTTGTTAAAGGTGAACGGAGAGGAAGAATACTCGGTTTTCCTACTGCTAACATAGAGGTTTCTTATAAGAATAAACTTATTCCTAAAATCGGAGTTTACGCAGTTAAGTGCACTATTGAGAATGAAATTGTTTTAGGAGTTATGAATATCGGCGTGCGACCGACGTTTGGCAAACACGGCGATCTTGTAATAGAAGTTCATCTTTTCAATTTTAGTAGCGATATTTATGGCGCGGATATAAGAGTTGAATTTTTAAAAAGACTTAGAGACGAAAAAAAATTTGAATCTAAAGAAGAATTAATTTATCAGATTGAACGTGATAAAAAAGAAGCAATACAAATAATTGGAAACATAATTAATTAATTCCGGGTAATTCTGGAATTATATCGTATAATATAATATAGGAGTTGTAAAATGAATTTGCCCAAAGAAGAAAAACTGGCAATAATTACAAAGTATGGAAGCACCGAAAATGACAGCGGTAAAGCCGAGGTTCAGATTGCATTATTGACGGAAAAAATTAACAAACTTACCGATCACTTTAGCGCGCATAAAAAAGATCACGCTTCAAGGAGAGGTTTGCTCATGATGGTTGGTAAGAGAAGAAGACTTCTCGATTATGTCGCTAAAAAAGACATAAACAGATACAGAATTATAATTAAAGAATTAAACCTAAGAAAGTAAGAGGGCATTGAATGATTTACACAAAAGAAGTAGAAATAGGCGGTAAAAAATTAGTAATTGAAACTGGCAGATATGCCAAGCAGTCCAATGGCGCCGTTATGGTTAGCTATGGCGATACATGTGTGTTAGTAACTGCAGTTGCATCGAAAGAAGTTTCCAATCTCGATTATTTTCCGCTTTCGGTTGAATACAAAGAAAGAACTTTTGCAGCGGGTAAATTCCCAGGCGGATTTTTCAAGCGTGAAGGACGTCCAACCGAAAAAGAAATACTAAGCAGCAGATTAATTGATCGTCCGATTAGGCCGTTATTTGAAAATAATTATAATAACGATACGCAAATAGCTGCATTCGTATATTCATACGACGGTGAAAATGACCCCGACGTTGTTGCTGCAATCGGCGCTTCGGCTGCATTGATGATTTCTGATATTCCGTTTTTAGAAGCTATTGGGCAGGTTAGAATCGGCAGAGTTAACGCAGAGTTCATCGTTAATCCGACCACTCAACAGATTGAAGCCAGCGATATTGAATTAGTTGTAGCCGGAACAGCAAGCTCAATTATGATGGTTGAAGGCGAGTCGAAAGAAGTTTCTGAAACCGATTTGCTTAATGCGCTTAAAATTGCTCACGTTGAAATTAAGAAAATCATCAAAGTTCAAAATGAGTTGAAAGCAGAGTGCGGTAAACCTAAAATGGTAGTTGCACCAAAAGTCGTTGATGAAAACCTTTCAAAAGATGTGAACGAATTGGCTTATCAAAAATTCAGCGGTATAGTTGATTCCGTTTTAGCAAAAGAAGAAAGATATGCTAAAAATGATGAACTAACCGAAGAAGTACTTACAACTCTAGCTGAAAAGTATCCTGAAAAGGAAGGCGAGATAAAAGAGATTCTGCACGATATTGAAAAAGAACTCATGCGTAAAAGAATTCTTAATGAAGGAATACGTCTTGACGGAAGAGATACAACCCAGATAAGACCGATATCTGTTGAACTTGGTTTTATCCCGAGAACTCATGCATCGTCTCTTTTTACAAGAGGTGAAACACAAAGTCTAACAACTTTAACATTGGGCACAAAAGCCGATGAGCAGATAATCGACGGTCTTAATGAAGAATTCAGAAAGCGTTTTCTTCTTCACTATAACTTCCCTCCGTTTAGCGTTGGCGAAACCGGAAGATACGGCGGGACGGGCAGAAGAGAAATTGGTCACGGTAATTTAGCTGAGCGTTCTCTTAAATATATCTTGCCTAAGGAAGAAGAATTCCCTTATGTAATCCGCTTGAATTCGGATATTCTCGAATCGAACGGTTCATCTTCAATGGCTACTGTTTGCGCGGGTTCGCTTGCGTTAATGGAAGGCGGCGTTCCAATTAAAGCTGCCGTTGCCGGTATTGCTATGGGTCTTGTAAAAGAAGGCGATCAATTCGCTGTTCTCTCCGACATTCTCGGTAACGAAGATCATCTTGGAGATATGGACTTCAAAGTTGCGGGCACAGCAAATGGCGTTACCGCAATTCAAATGGATATTAAAATTCAGGGTATTTCGTTCGAGATTTTGGAGAAAGCCTTGCAGCAGGCACACGAAGGAAGAATGCACATTTTAGGAATTATGAATGAAGCAATTGATGCTCCTAGAAATGCAATTTCTAAATATGCGCCGGCGCTATTATTTACCAAAATTAATCCTGAAAAAATCGGCACTTTGATTGGTCCCGGCGGTAAAGTTGTTCAAGGTATTCAAAAAGAATACGGCGTGGAAATCTTTATCGAAGAAGACGGAAGAGTAAGTATTTCCGGCACTAATGCTGAGGGAGCTAAAAAGGCTAAAGAATATATTAGAGGTCTTGTGTCCGAACCGGAAGTTGATAAAGTGTATAACGGAAAAGTTATTAAAATTACGGATTTCGGCGCATTTGTAGAAATCCTTCCAGGCACTCAAGGTCTTCTGCATATTTCGCAAATTGACGTTAACAGAGTCAAAGATGTAAAAGATGTTCTTACTGAAGGTGAATATGTAAAAGTGAAGCTAATCAAAATCGAAAACGGAAAAATGAGTCTTTCGAGAAAAGTTCTTTTACAGGAAGCTGCGAATAAAGAAAATAAACCTGACGAAACTAGCGCTGAATAATCATTTTTAAAAATGCTGAATTTTGCGGTTCAGCATTTTTTATTTTAAATAAGTTTTAGAAAGTATTTTAATGAAAATAGGCAGTGTAGATTTAGGCCATAAACAGATTTTAGCTCCTTTGGCTGAAGTCAGCGATTCTGCATTTAGAAAAATTTCAAAGGAATTTGGAGCAGGCTTAACATTTACTCAAATGGTTAGCGCAAAGGGAATTGCAACGAACAATTTTAATACCTTGCGTTTGCTGGCTTATCCCAAAAGTGAAAAGCCAATTGGTATTCAAATACTTGGGAACGATGAAAAATATCTCTACTCTGCCGTAAAAGAAATTAAGCAATATAAACCGGATTTGATTGATCTGAATTGTGGATGCCCGGTTAATAAGGTTACTAAGTATAAAATGGGCGCCGCTATTTTGGAAAACCCAAGTAATCTTGGTTTACTTATTAAAAGTATGGTTAAGGCTGCGGAAGATACTCCGATTTCCGCAAAATTAAGGTTAGGCGTTTCGAGTGGAAAAATAAATATACTCGAAACAGCCAAAGCAGCGGAAGACAATGGCGCGTCTTTGTTGTTCGTTCATACGCGCACTAAAGCTGATAGATATTATGACGATGCGCAGTGGGAATGGCTGGCAAAAGTAAAGTCGGTTGTTTCAATTCCCGTTGTTGGCAACGGATCAATTTTTACGCCTAAAGATATTGACAAAATGTTGCGGCAGACCGGTGTGGATTCGGTTTTGGTAGCAAGGGGCGCATTAGGAAATCCGTTTATTTTTAATAGATATAATCGTTTTGTTGAAACCGGAACCGACCCAGGTGAGCCTGATCTTTCGGAGATTAAAGCGGTTGCATTAAAGCACCTCAATTTATTGGCGCAGGAATTCGGAGAAAGTATTGGAGTCAACAAAGCAAAAAAACATATTATTTGGTACTTTAAATTCCTAAATGGAATAGAATATTTACTCGGTAGTATTTTTACACTTAGAACGTTAAATGAAATAACTGAACTAATAAATTCTCACGCCGAAAAAATTGAAAACGGCGAATACGAAGATGAAATACCCGGAAAGATTTTCGATCGGTTCAAAGAAAGAGTTCAGTTTTGGTTAGATGACAATTAAAAAATTTAATAAAGAGTTTACATGTATAAAGAAATTATTATTAATTCTACCTCTTCGCAAAATAGAGTGGCAATTACTGAAGAAGGGATATTAGCAGATTATTTTGTAGATCATCCGGAAAAAAGAAGGATGGTTGGCAACATTTATTTTGGACGAGTTGCCCGCGTTCTGCCCGGCATCCGCGCTGCGTTTGTTGATATCGGATTAAAACACGATGCGTTCCTTCATTTTTCGGACATCGGTCAATCGTTGGATGAAATGAAAGGAATTTTCGACTACGATGATGAATTCGATTCATCTGATGAGGATGTAAAAAACGGAAAAGATACAAAGTTGGAATCTCAGGGATCAAGGAGTGAGTCGAAGCCAGAAGAGAAAGAGAGATCGATTCATAAAGTCCGCAAAGGCGATGAAATACTTGTTCAAATAATTAAAGAACCGGTTAAGGATAAAGGAGTTCGTGTTTCATCCGCAATTTCAATCCCCGGTCGGTTTTGTGTACTGCTGCCGTTTGATGGAAAGATTGGGATTTCAAAAAAAATTATGGATCATCGGGAGAGAAGGAGATTAAGAAAACTTGCTCGCAGCATACTTCCCGAAAACTGTGGATTGATTATCAGAACCGCAGCAAAGGAGCAGGACGAAGACGCTTTATCCGCAGATTTAAAATTTTTAGTTAATACTTGGAAGGATATCCAAGAAAAAGTCAAAAATGTAAAACCGCCTTCTATTGTTTTTACAGATTTAAGCACAACGGTGAGCGTTATCCGCGATCTTTTCACGCCAGATGTTTCAAAGGTTTTTATCGATTCTAAAAAACTCTTTAAAGAGATACGCGACTATGTTGCATTCATACAGGAGGAGTTGGTAGAAAAGGTTAATTATTATAAGAATATAAATCCCATCTTCGAAGAATTTAAAATCGAGGAGCAGATAAAAGGAATTATGTCGCGTAAGGTTCAATTACCGAGCGGAGGCTATATAATAATTGAACACACTGAAGCGATGGCTGTAATTGACGTAAACAGCGGAAAATATGCGGCAAAAAAAGAGCAGGAATTAAATTCCCTTAAAACGGATTTAGAAGCTACGCGTGAAATTGTTCGGCAGCTTCGTCTTCGCGATATAGGCGGGCTTATAGTAGTTGATTTCATTGACCTTGAGGAGGAAAGGAACAGAAAAAAAATATATGACGAATTCAAAAAGGAATTCAAAAAAGACAGGGCAAAAATAGCACTTCTCCCGATGACAGAATTCGGGATAATGCAAATTACAAGACAGCGAGTAAGAGAAAATATTCTGCAATCTGTGAACGATGTGTGTCCATATTGCGAAGGAACCGGATTGCTTGCGAAAAAATCACACTTAATCCACGAAATTGAGGACTGGATTAAGCGCCTAAGATTTGAAGGAAAAAAGACGCCGCTGGTCTTAAAAGTTCATCCATCACTTGGCTCAAGATTGAAATCGGGAAAAATTTCAACTTTAACAAAGTTGCGGTTTAAATATTTGATCAGAATAAAACTCGAAGAGGATGAAAAAATAAATTTGCAGACATTCCAAATCCTCTCCGCAAAAACCGGAGAAGATTTAACAGAAGAATTTTCATAAGGACATTCTTCCCGTAGTATTGCATTATTTGTTAAATTTGAACCATAGATTTTTGGAGAAGTAAATATGAAATTTTTTATTGATACAGCTAACGTTGACGAGATCCGTGAAGCGCAGGCAATGGGATTTTTGGACGGCGTTACTACCAATCCCTCTCTTGTAGCGAAAGAAGGAAAAGATTTTAGAGTAATTCTTGACGAAATTTTAAGCATCGTTGATGGACCGGTAAGCGCTGAAGTAGTTGCAACGGATTACGAAGGAATTGTGAAAGAAGGAAAAGAGCTTGCAGCAATACATAAAAACATTGTCGTAAAAGTTCCTCTAATTAAAGAAGGAATTAAAGCCGTAAAGACGCTTTCGAGTGAAGGAATTAAAACGAACGTAACGCTTTGCTTTTCTGCAACGCAAGCGCTGCTGGCTGCTAAAGCGGGCGCAACTTACATCAGTCCATTCGTTGGAAGGCTGGATGATATCGGACAAATAGGAATGGATTTGATCGAACAAATTGTTCAGATATATAGAAATTATAATTACGAAACAGAAGTACTCGTCGCAAGCGTGCGTTCTCCCATTCATTTACTGGAAGCGGCTTTAATGGGTGCGGACGTTGCAACAATACCTTTTTCTGTAATTGATAAATTATTCAATCACCCTCTAACTGATTTGGGATTAGAAAAATTCTTAAGTGATTGGAAAAAATCTAACAAATAGACTGCGATGAAAAAGACGAAATTTTATTCAATTCATGAGAAGCTGGGAGCAAAGCTAGTTGACTTTGCCGGATATAAGATGCCAATTCAATATTCATCCATTATAGGTGAACATAAATGCGTGCGCGAAAGCGTTGGTGTTTTTGATGTATCGCATATGGGCGAAGTTAGAATTAAAGGCGAAAGAGCGTTAGATTTTATTCAAAATATTACCGTAAATAACGCCTCTGTTTTAGTTGATGGGAAAGTTCAATATTCAGCTATGTGTTACGAAGACGGCGGAATTGTTGACGATCTTCTTGTTTATAGAATTGCAGAGAACGAATTTTTATTGGTTATCAACGCATCCAATATTCAGAAAGATGTTGATTGGATGAAAAAAAATAATTTGTTCGATGTTGATATTATTGACGAAAGCGATGAATATTCTCTGCTCGCTGTGCAAGGTCCCAAATCGATTGACGTTCTTCAGAAAATCTGTGCGGATACTATTAAACTTGAATATTATACTTTTTTCAACACTAAATGCGCAGGCGTTGATGTTCTTCTTTCAAGAACCGGTTATACGGGCGAACCAGGATACGAAATTTATTTCAAAGGCAGTGAGAGCGAAGCCGAAAAAATTTGGAGCGCTATTTTTGAAGCGGGAACAGAATTCGGCATTCAACCGATTGGTCTTGCCGCGAGAGACAGTTTGAGATTGGAGATGGGATTTTGTTTGTACGGCAACGATATTAATCAAACTACAAATCCGTTGGAAGCAGGACTCGGCTGGATTACCAAATTGAAAAAAGAAAATTTCATCGGAAAAAATGAAATTGCTCAAATCAAAGAAAATGGCTTAAGCCGCAAATTAGTGCCAATGGTTTGCGACGAGAGAGTTTTTCCGAGAACGGGCTATTCAATTCAAGTTGATGGAAAAAAAATCGGATATGTTACCAGCGGGACTGTAAGCCCGATACTTGAAAAGCCTATAGCTTTGGGTTATGTAGATATTAGTTATGTTGAACTGGGACAATCAGTAAATATTATGATTCGCGATAAGGAAGTCCCGGCTAAAATTGTTAAACTACCTTTTGTTGAGAAATAAAATGAAAATTAATGTTTTAATGTCGCCGCTAAATGCAGATGAACTCTATTTTACCGGCAAGACTACTGTTGTTATTGATGTTCTGCGTGCGACATCTGTAATTGCTAATGCGCTTAATAACGGCGCCCGCGAAGTTATTCCCGTAGGCTCTGTTGATTTTGCAATGAAAATATCCGGCAATGCGCACGGCGGACAAACACTTCTCTGCGGAGAACGCAACACCGTGATGATAGAAGGATTTAGTTTAGGCAATTCTCCTCTTGAATTTACACAAGAAGTTGTTCAAGGAAAATCTATAATTTTGTTCACAACCAATGGCTCAAAAGCAATTGTTAGGGCAAAATTTTCTGCAAATCTATTTACAGCCAGCTACAACAATCTTAAAGCCATCGCGGATCATCTGTTGAAACTTGGCAATGACGTTGAAATAATGTGCGCCGGTAAAAACGGTATGTTCAGTTTGGAAGATACAGCATGTGCTGGTAAATTAATTTCTGAACTGATGAACGGTGACAAGACTATTGAATTAGCCGACGCTGCAAAAGCAAGTCTTGTAATCAACAATTCTTATAATGACGATTTGCAAATTCATTTGGCAAATACCGAGCACGGACAATTACTAATTCAAAACAAGTTTGACGAAGATATTAAATTCTGTGCGACTGAGAATAACATCGAAATTATACCCATATTTCAGGATGGTGTTATCAAAGTTCTAAAACAAGAGACTGAATAAATTAGCTATAACAAGAGACTATGGCAGCCGAAAAAAGGAAGAAATCAAATTCGAAAGCGGAAGGCGATACGGTATTCTCGTCTGAGAAAAAGAAAAAACTTCTCGGCATAAGCTTAATTGTTTTTGCCATGCTTTTATTCTTAAGCATACTCTCGCACTCTTCGTATGATTCTGCGAAAATTTCTTTGGGATTTGCCGACTTATTTAAAATATTTTCATCCGATCCCGAATTTCTTGAACGAGCAGGAAGCGTTCATAATTTACTTGGACTGTTCGGCGCCTACCTTTCAAACTTTTTCATCTACTCATCGATTGGATATTTTTCAATTGTTTTTCCCGTAATACTTTTTATTTGGGGCTTAGCAATTGTTAAAAACGACAATTACAAATACGCCGTTTATCTATCGAATTTTTTAATTTCCGCCAGTATTATTATCGCTTCGCTTTTTGGAATGCTTCGAGAGGAGCTGGATTTACTTTATGAAAGCCCGGAAGTCGCCGGCAAAGTCGGTGATTTTTTCGGCGCAGGCGTCGGCAGATTGTTGGGCGGATTAGGCGGTTCAATATTTTTAGTAGCATTACTCTTCGTTGTCGTTTTCATTGCATTCGATATTAATTTGGAAAATCTGTTTCAAAAAATCAAGGGGTTATTCACAGGCGCATTTGAAGAAGAAAAGAAAGACAGTTCAATTAAAATTAATAAGCCTGAAGAAAATATCGAGAAAATTGAGCAGCTATCGGAACGGAAAAAACGGAAGCTTTTTGGTTCGGCTAAAAATGTTGAAGCTGTACCCGCAGATGAAGATTCAGGTGAAACGAGTGAGCATGCTAAAGAAACCAGCATTCGTATAATCAGAAAAGATGACCAGTCAAATGTGGTTGAAAGTGAACCGGTAAAGGATGATGTAGAGCCGCAGATAAGCAAGTCCGGCAAAAAAACTGAAGACCTTTACAAATTGGAGAAAGAAAAAAAAATTGAAGCCGATCTTCCCGATCAATGGGAAGAAAAAATTAATTTTATTAAACCTAGACTTGACTTACTAGACGCCGCTTCTGAAGAAGAAATAAAAATTCCGGAAGAAGAATTAAAACGAAACGCCGAATTACTCAAAGAAAAACTAGCGTTGTTCGATATTCAGATTGATGATATTTCAGTGACGCCAGGTCCTGTAGTTACGCTCTATGAAATCGTCCCGGCTCCAGGCGTTAAGATAAGTAGAATTGTAAGCCTCGAGAACGACATTGCTCTGGCTCTTGCTGCTAGAGGAATTAGAATTATCGCTCCTATTCCAGGTAAAAGCGCAATTGGTGTTGAGATACCGAATGCAAAATCTTCTTTGGTTAATGCGCGTTCAGTTATTTCAAAAATCGAGTCATCAAAAGCTGAGTTGCCGCTTGTTTTGGGAAAAACTATTATCGGCGATGTTTATATAACCGATCTCGCGGCAATGCCTCACTTGCTTATCGCCGGTTCAACCGGTTCCGGAAAGAGCGTTGGAATAAATATGCTGCTGACGAGTTTAATTTATGCCAAGCCGCCATCAGACGTAAAATTTGTAATCATTGATCCTAAAAAAATTGAACTTTCTTTTTATGGAAAGTTGAACAAACATTATCTTGCGGTGTCTCCTGATTTAGATGAAGAAATAATAACGAATCCGCAGAATGCATTACTTGCGTTAAAAGCTGTTGAGTACGAAATGGAGCGCAGGTATGATAAACTTGCTAAAGTCGGCGCGCGTAATATTATTGACTATAATAAAAAAGTTACAAACGAAAGAACCAAACCGGCTGATACCGAAACCATGAAGCACTATAAGATGCCGTATATTGTTGTGGTGATTGACGAACTCGCTGACTTGATGATGACCTCCGGTAAAGAAGTTGAAGAGCCGATTGCGCGTCTTGCACAGCTTGCAAGAGCAGTTGGTATTCATTTGGTCGTTGCTACACAGCGTCCTTCGGTAAATGTTATCACCGGCGTTATTAAGGCAAACTTTGCCGCTAGAATTGCGTATCAAGTTGCAACAAAAATTGATTCGCGAACAATACTCGATATGAACGGAGCCGAGCAGCTTTTAGGAAGAGGCGATATGCTGTTTCTGCCCGGAGGAATGCCCAAGCCTATTCGAATTCAGAATGCGTTTATTTCTACCGAAGAAGTAGAAAAACTTACTAATTTCATTTATGTGCAAAAGGGTTATTCAAAAAGATATTTCCTCCCTTCGATGTTCGAGAGAAAAGCAGAATCAAGCGGTAGTTTCTTAGCCGATCTAGATCCAATGTTCGAAGATGCGGCGAGAGTAATAGTCCGCCATCAGCAGGGCTCTGTATCGCTGCTTCAGAGGAGGTTAAAGTTAGGATATTCACGAGCAGCGAGAATTGTTGATCAACTTGAAGAAGCAGGAATTGTTGGAAGTTCCGAAGGCAGCAAAGCCCGCGAAGTTAGAGTTGAAACTGAAGAAGAACTTGAAACGATACTGAGGTCGTTAACATGATTTTTTTATTAGCTCTTCTGATGACCGCTTCACTTTTCGCTCAAGAAAAAAACGCTGAGGATTACTTTTTGGAGTTCAGAAATAAATTTGAAAAGATAGATGGATTTTCTTCGGATTTTATTCAGACATCTGATTTTGTCACCACTAAATTAAGCGGAAAATTTTTCTACAAAAAGAAATCGAAATTCAAGATTGACTTAAAATTTCATAAGATAATCAGCGATGGGAAAACAATTTGGAATTACGACTCCAGATTCAACAGAGTGATTGTGAATGATCAGGAGAATGATGTCTCGTCATTTTCAATTGATAAAATCCTTTACGAATATCCGTCTCAGTGTGATCTCTCAGTTCAAAGTACTACTGGAAACACTACTGTTATTATACTAAAACCGAAGAATGGTCTCCTGAATTTTGATTCGGCTTTTCTAACTCTTGTTAATTCTTTCATTTCAAAAATCATAATAACAGATTTTAACGGAAACAAAATTGAATTCATTTTGAATAATATTCAGTTTATTTCACAACCAGATAAAGAGTTTGTTTTTAATCCAGAAAAAGGGACAGAAATTATTGATCTCAGATAGCACATTCCATAAAATCAAAAAAGCGCTCGGATATTTTATTCCGTTTCTGCTCACTTTTGTATTTCTGTATTTGGCTTTTCACGATGTTGATCTGGCGCAAGCTGTAAAACTAATTGGAAACTCGTCAGTCGTTTGGTTATTACCGTTTTTATTTGTCTTTATGCTTTCTCATTTTATCCGCGCAATAAGATGGAAGTTTATTCTTCGCTCAGTTAAAAAGGATACGTCAATTCTAAATTTATTTGGAACGACGATGGTTGGTTATGGCGTTAACTGCGTTGTTCCGCGGCTCGGCGAATTGTACAGAGCGCTGTTCATAGGTAAATGGGAAGGACTATCTCGTTCATCAATGCTCGGAACTATAATTGTGGAAAGAGTGATTGATATTCTGGCGCTAGGTATTTCGGTTCTGATTAGCGTTCTGATTTATTCAGGCAATTTGTATGAAGAAATTGAATGGCTTAGATCCGCGGTGATATTCGGATTTGCGGCGATATTTTTAGTAATACTATTTCTTGTCCTCCTCGTTAAACTCAAAGAGAATTTCTACAATGGGATCTTAAAAATCGCAGGAAAGTTTTCTAAAAAAATTGCAGAAAAGTTATCGTATGTTTTTATGATGCTCATTGATGGATTTCAAAGTTTGAAAGGTATAACCAACTATTTAGTAGTAATTATTCTTACTGTATTAATTATGCTGGTTTACGGTTATAACTCGCTATTAGGTTTTTACATGCTCGGTATGGATGAAATTGTTCACGTTAACTATGGAACAGCTTGGGTAGTAATGACAATCAGCGCCTTTGGAATTGTGATTCCAACGCCGGGCGGAACAGGTTCTTATCATTTTATTGTTAAATCTGTACTGGTAGGGTTATACGGATTTTCCGAAGAATTTGGTTCGGCTTATGCTCTACTTACTCATCTCATTTCATATCTTTCTTTTATCTCGTCGACCGTTTTATTCGTTTACATTATTAACCGTAGAAGAGTAAAGCAAGGATTCCCAAAAGAAAATTTCTTATCTGTATTTAAATACAGGGAGAAGTAATTGAAGAAATTTACTTTGTTACTTCTAATGGCTTTTTATTCATCCTCCTTTGGACAGGTTGACCTTGTTGGAGGTATGGGAATAATTTTCATAAATAATTATTCGCTCGCGGATTATATTAATACAAATATTCCCTCTCCGGAAAAGGTTGGTACTTTCAGCAGCGCTTTGGAATTATACTGCGAAGCTGATTATTCACTTCTCCCAAATATTGAACTTGGAGCAGAGATTGCTTACACATTATTCTCGTATAACACAAATATTGCAGGCATCACTAATTACAATATCTCTTATAATCACTATAAGCCGTCGGTTTTAGCATATTATGTGTTATCGGGATACGGTTATAAATTGAAATTGGGCGGTGGTCTTGGTCCAAGATTTCTTTATCTTGATGAAAAAATAATCGGGACAGAGAGTTATTCAGCAAGTGGGTTTGGCGTTTTGCTTAGAGCGCAGGGTCATACTCTATTGAGCGATGATTTATACGCAAATATCGGTTCAACATTAAGATATGATTTTCCGGGCGCTCCAATAAAAGGTTCAAAAAAAATATTCAATTCTGTTTTAGATAAAGAAGTGAATATTAATTCTTTTTCAATAAGCGTAAATATTGGTGTTTCATATTTCTTTTAAGGTGCAAAGTGACAATTTTCGAAGCTTTTTTATTAGGAATAATACAAGGTCTAACAGAATTTTTACCGATAAGCAGTACGGGACATTTGACTGTAGCCGGTAAACTTTTTGGATTGATTTCTCCGGATCAGCCAGAGCGGTGGACAGCTTTTATTGCAGTGATTCAAATGGGGACTTTGTTTGCAATTATTATTTACTTTTGGAATGACCTTTGGCAAATTCTGATTGATTTTTTCAAAGAGAATATCATTCATCCGAAAAAATTTGCGAATCAAAACTCAAACTCAAAACTTGGATGGCTTATAATTCTTGGTTCAATTCCGGTTGCCGTGATCGGATTGGGTTTTAAAGATATTATTGAAGGCAGTCTAACAAAAAATTTATACGTCATTGCCGGCAGTTTAATTTTATTGGCGCTCGTACTGGCGCTTGCAGAGAAGGTGGGCAAATTCACAAAAGATATTAAAGACCTTGGCTGGAAGGATGCTCTGATAATTGGAATAGGACAATCATTTGCGCTTATTCCAGGTTCTTCAAGATCGGGCACTACAATTACAGCGGGCATGTTCGTTGGCTTGAAACGCGATACAGCCGCAAAATTTTCATTTCTGTTGAGTGTGCCTGCTATTTTCGGCAGCGGACTTTTAGAATTTTTTGAGTCTTTGAAATACATCGACAGCGGCGGAATGCTGAATTTAATTGTGGCAACAATTGCCGCAGCCGTGAGCGGTTATTTAACAATTGCGTTTCTACTTAACTATTTGAAAAAGAATTCCACTCACATTTTTATTTACTACAGAATTGCTTTAGGAATTGCAATAATCACATTGATAACTACAAACATAATTAATCCATAGGTGTAATCATGAAAAAACCATTATTGATTTTGATGAGCATGTTTCTCTTTGTTACTGCTTGTAATGCTCAAGAGAATAGGGAAACAGACAACAAATTAAATACTAGCAAAAAATCAGAGGAAAACTTGAAAGATCTTTTAACGCTGAATAAAGACGAAATACTTGTTGCGGTTTTTCAAACAAATCTCGGAAATTTTGAAATTGAGTTGTTCGCAAAAGAAGTGCCTAAAACCGTTGAAAACTTTGCCGGATTAGCATTAAAGAAATATTATGATGGAATAATTTTTCATAGAATTATTGATAATTTCATGATTCAAGGCGGCGACCCAACAGGAACAGGACGCGGCGGCGAAAGTTTATGGGGAGGTAAATTTGCAGATGAATTCAATCAAAATTTGCGTCACGATGTGCCGGGCGTTTTGTCGATGGCTAATGCCGGTCCAAATACAAACGGAAGTCAATTTTTCATCACTTTAGTTCCAACTCCTTGGCTTGACGGCAAGCATTCGGTATTCGGAAAAGTTATTTCCGGAATGGATGTAGTTGTTGCGATTGGCAAAGTGCAAACATCAAAACCTTACGACAAACCTCTAGCCGATGTGGTAATGCAGGCAGTAACTTTAGAAAAAAGAGTTAACAAATAATTCTATAAATGAAACATAGAGAATTCTTTTCTTCCCGGTGGGGATTGATTATTTCAACACTGGGAATAGCAATAGGCACGGGGAATATCTGGCGGTTTTCTCGAGTTGTTGCTCAAAACGGTGGAGGATCATTTTTAATTCCATGGGTAATTTTTCTGTTGATTTGGTCCTTACCTCTGATTATTGCAGAATTTGCGCTCGGTAAATCCACGCGTTTCGGTCCCATTGGCGCAATCGCCAAAACTGCCGGTAAAAAATACGCTTGGATGGGCGCTTTTATTGCCTTTGTTTCTACTGCAATAATGTTTTACTATTCCGTTGTAACGGGATGGTGCATAAAATATTTTGTATCTGCTGTCTTCGGCAATTTGCTTAACCAAACAGATTATCTGCTTTATTGGAATGAATTCTCTTCGAGTTACTCGCCATTAATATTTCACTTTATTGCGATGTTCATTTGCGCAGCAATTATTTTCCGTGGCGTCGTAAACGGAATTGAAAAGGCAAATAAAGTGCTCGTTACTTCACTCATTATTATTTTATTCATTCTGTTGTTTAGAGCAATAACTCTTCCCAATGCAATGGAAGGATTGAAATATTTTTTCACACCCAAGATGGAATACATTCTTGATTACAAAGTGTGGCTCAACGCATTAACTCAAAATGCATGGGATACCGGCGCAGGATGGGGACTGATTTTAACCTACGCAGTTTATATGAAACGAAACGAAGATATTTCCATTAACGCCTCTTTAATCGGATTTGGGAACAACTCAATCTCACTTGTCGCGGGCATCACAATATTTTCAACGGTATTCGCATTGAGTTCGGTGGACGCAATGAATCAGATTACACAATCCGGTCCGGCAAATACGGGATTAACATTCATTTATCTTCCCTTGCTTTTTAATAACATTTCTTCAAATCCATTGCTGAATACTCTATTCGCGTCAATATTTTTTCTTGCACTTTCTTTTGCAGCGCTTTCGTCATTAATTTCCCTTATGGAGCTAACAACCAGAACTTTTATCGATTTTGGATTCAACAGGAAAAAAGCAATTATGCTTGTAGCTGGAATTGGCTTTTTGTTTGGTGTTCCTTCCGCACTCGATATTAATTTTTTCACAAATCAAGACTGGGTTTGGGGAGTTGGGCTAATTTTAAGCGGCGCCTTTATTGCCTTCGCAATTATTAAATTCGGTGTGGATAAATTCCGTGTTGAAATTATTAACGGCGAGGGCAGCGATATTAAAATTGGGAAATGGTATAATGTGATTATCAAATACTTAATTCCAGCTCAGGTTGTTGTGCTGCTTTCGTGGTGGCTTATCTCTTCTGTTTCGTGGGACCCCGATTGGTTAAATCCATTCAATACAGAAAATGCAGGAACGTGCTTGTTCCAATGGGGAGTAGTTATTGTAATTTTTATTTTGCTTAACAAAAAGATTAATCAAAAATTAACTGCATGAAGATGAGTTTATTAACAATTTTTATGATTGTATTCATTACAGGTATCGTTTGGGGAGGATTTATATTTTTCCTTATTAAAGCGATAAATAAGGAAAGGCAAAAGGCGGCAAATGGCTAAGCAGAATCTTTCGGCAGAATCAATTTATAATATCAAAAAGCACATTAAGCCGGAAAGGATACAGCCGATTTATTTCCTTTTTGGTGAAGACGATTACACAATTTCACACACTATAAAATTAATTTCTGATGCGGCGAACACTTTTATTGAAACAGATTTTGATAGAGAAATTATTACCGCTTCAAAAGAAATACAGATATCGCATATTGTAGATACTGCGTCAGCGTTTCCGTTTGGTTCCTCAAAGAAGTTGTTGACAGTGAAAGGCTTCGAGAATATTAACGATAAGAAAAAATTTGCCGACTATGCCCAAAATCCCGTTAACTCAACAATTCTGATTATTACACAACACGGTAAAAAGTTAGATTGCTCAAAAGAGCCGTATACTTCACTTGCAGCCAAAGGCTTCCTCTTTGAAGCAAAGGAGTTGAAAGGGCAGGAATTAGTTAATTGGACAATTCGTCAGGCATCCGAACTGCAGCTTGTGCTTAGCCAACAAAATGCAGAGGTGATGGTTGATTTGGTGGGTGATAGTAAATCCCTTATTGAAATGCAGTTGTATAAATTCCAAAATTATTTAAATAAACCAAACTCGGAAATTCCACTCGATTTAATCTCATCTCAGGTTAGAGACGCAAAAGAGTTCAATATTTTTAATCTGCAGGATGCGCTCGGTAAAGGAAAAAAGGGAGATGCGCTTAATATTGCTTACAATCTTTTGGAAAACGGACAGAACCTTGTTTATATAATTACAATGCTCGCAAAGTATTTTTCAATATTGATGAGAATATTGGAATTTTTAAGACTTAATACTCCTGACTTTGCTGCGGCAAAAGAGTGCGGCGTTTCTCCGTATTACTATATCAATTGTAAGAAGTCAAAATATTTATTGAATGAGGCGAGAATAGATAAATCCTTATCGGCTTTGCTTGAGGCGGATATTCAGTTGAAATCTACAAATGCAGATGAAAAAGCGCTTGTAACAATTTTAGTCTCAAAAATCTGTGGATAAGTGAATTCGGTTTACAATTATCGTAAATTTATTGCATCAATATTCTATCTTGAAATTACAACGACAATATTAGATTTTTTTTTTGAAACATTTATTTTTACTAACAGTATAAGTTCCATTGGAAAAAAAATTATTTTCATTAACCGACGAACAGTTAATAAAGGAATTTCAGGACAATAACACTCTTCAGGCATACGAGATTTTAGTAAAGAGGTTTAAAGATCCTTTAATGAATTTTGTTTTTCGGTTCGTAGGCGATCGTGACGCGTGTACTGATATTGTTCAGGATACAATGATTAAATTTTACCTGAACAAAGATTCGTATCAATCATTCGCCAAGTTTTCTACCTGGATATACACGATTGCCGGGAATTTGGCTAAGAACGAGTTAAAACGCAGAAAAAGAAGAGTTATATTTTCGCTTAGTAACGACGATGATGATAGAACTTTTCAGATTGAAGATAGAGCTTTTATAGCTCCGGATAGAGCCGCTGATAACGAAATAAAAAACAGATTTGTTCAGAAAGCTCTGCTGAGAGTAAAACCAATTTACAGAGAAGTAGTTGTTTTAAGAGATGTTGAAGGATTTTCATACGAAGAAATTTCAGATATTACAGCATTATCAATTGGTACTGTAAAATCAAGAATTAATAGAGGAAGAACACAATTACAAAAATTATTGAAAAACATTTATTCGAATTAGCTTATGGAAGATAAATTCTACATTGAAGAAAAAGAATTCAAAGAAACCATCGATCTGTTAAAGAGCCTGCCTAAAGTAAAGGCTCCGGAAAATTTTGAATTCAATTTGATGACTAAAATTCACAACAAAAATTTTAAGTCATCATCAAAGCGATCTGTTTTTGCGGGGTGGTCGGTTTATCTTAAACCTTCCTTTGCATTAGTAGCTTCTGCGGTATTGGTTTATTTCTTATTCGTGAACGAGACTAACGATTTTGAAAATCCACTCTTAAGTCAACCTAAAGTAAGAGAAGATGCTGCTTTTATCAATTCAGATACAATTCTTATGCAAGAAGCGCCCAAAGAGGAGATTTTTAGCGGCTCAAGTGAGAATGCTAAATCCAAGACCCCAAAACCTCAAAAACAGGACGTGTATAAAGTAATTGTGCAGCCTAATGACGCTGTGTCAAAGTATAAACTTAATTTTCCTTTTAACGATGGTAAAACTGTTGATGTCGATAAACAATTGCAAGGACAGGGGATTCATCAAAAAGGCAGCAAGTATGGAACATTAGCCGGCGGTGGAGACAAAAGGTTTTCTTTTGAAGGCTTCTCTTTAATAGAAAAAGACACTTCAGCAAATCCAGACAGTCAAGTAGCGAAGCAGGATTCACTGAAAAACAAGACGAGTAAAAATTAAGAATTGCTTCAGAAATATTGAAAACCAACAAAAATTGTAATATATTTACGCCTTAAAATTTTAGAAAAAGGATTGTTATGAAAAAAGGAATTCATCCAACGAACTACAGACCAGTTTTATTTAAGGATATTTCGGTTGACCATACATTCATTGTAAGATCCACAGTTGCTACTAGTGAAACGATTGAATGGGAGGATGGAAATACTTATCCGTTGGTTAAATTAGAAATTTCCGATAAATCGCATCCTTTCTTTACCGGAAAACAAAAAATGCTCGATTCAACTGGACGTGTTGAGAGATTTAATAAGAAGTACGGCATTAAATCTTAACTTTAGGAGTAAATGTTTAATATCAGCCACAATATCTAAAAGTATTGTGGCTTTTTTTTATTTGCGCTGAAAAAGTTTTTAAAATTATTATTTGCTCACGTTATTTAAGTAAGGTCATTTTTTCTTATTTTAGAGTTCAGTTGCTTTGATAGATGTGTTTTGGTAAGAATATATTTCTCGTCAACAATTAGCAAATGTTTTTAGTTTTTGAGCAATCTGTATAAAAAGAAATATTATTGTTAGGAATGTTATGGACAATCAAGAAGAATTGACGGGAATGAAGTTATACGAAGGCGTTAGGGGGCTTTCTGTAAAAATTCTTAATCGAGTTGACAGAACAGACGCCTATTTAGACAAATTGCTTGAAATAGAAATTAAAAATTCGGATTTAGCGGGAAACGACAAATCGTTATTATTTGAAATTGTGCACGGCGTTATAAGATGGCTTGGCAGAATTGATTGGATTTTGAACGGGTTTTACAAAGGGCAATTCTCAAAATGCATTCCTAACGTCAAGAATGCGATGCGCGTGGCTCTATATCAAATTTTATTTCTGGATAAAGTACCGGACTATGCAGCGGTTGATGAAGCCGTTGAATTCGTAAAAAAACTTCAGGGCAAAAAATCGGCTGATTTAACTAATGCCGTTCTTCGAAATATTATTCGCAGCAAAGATGGTATACGCTACCCTAACAGAGAGGAAGACTTGAATCTGTTTTTTAGCGCATATTATTCTCATCCGATTTGGATGGTTAAAAGATGGGTTAAAAGATACGGTGAAAGTTTTACAGAAGAACTCTTGAAAGCGAATAACAATAAACCTGTTCTCAGTCTTAGAGTTAATTATTTAAAAACCACAGATGAAGAATTCATTAAACTGCTCCAATCGGTCAATTTGAAATTCTCCAAAGCAAAGTATGTTAATGGTTTCTATAAACTACACGCTTTAACGAATATTACGGACTGGGAATACTTTTCAAAAGGATATTTTACAATTCAAGATGAAAGCACCGGCTTTTCCACAAAACTTCTTGATGCTCGCGAAGGAATGCGGGTTCTCGATCTCTGCGCAGCGCCCGGAGGTAAAACGGCGCATCTTGCAGATTTAATGTGCAACACGGGTGAAATTATTGCCCTCGATAAATTTGAAAGCCGTTTAAAAATCATGAAGAAAAATATTGAAAGGCTTGGGGTAGAAAATGCTAATCTAGTTGAAGGCGACGCTCATGAATATATTGTTGAGAAAAAGTTTGACCGCGTTTTAATTGACGCGCCATGTTCTGGATTAGGAACACTTACTAAGAAGCCCGATATAAAATGGAAAAGAGATTTAGGAGATGTAAGAAAACTTGCCGAAATTCAATATAAATTGTTGAGCAAGGGAGCTTCGTTTCTTAAACCCGGCGGAATTTTGGTTTACAGTACTTGCACGATTGAACCGGAAGAGAATTTCGTGATAGTGAAAAACTTTCTTGAAGAAAATAAAAATTATGAACTAATTAGTCTAAAGAATACTCTCGATGATTCGTTGATTGATGAAAACGGTTGTCTTCAAACTTTTCCGCATTTGCATTATATTGACGGAGCGTTTGCAGCTAAAATTAAACTGAAAGAATAATTAAAGCGGTATTGTTATGAGCGGTGAATTATTAAAAAAACTGGCAGAAGAGTTAAAAAGTAAAAGACTCGAGTCCGGAATTACGCTTCAGCAGATTTATCAGAAAACGAGAATTGACGTAAAATTCCTTGAATCCATTGAAAATGGTGACTTTGAAGTATTACCCGAAGTATACGTCCGCGCTTTTATAAAGGAATATTCCAGCGCGATTAATCTAAGTCCCGACGAAATTATTCAAAAGTATGAAACGGCAAAAACCGGGAAGGTGGAAAAACCAAAACTCGAAATTGTGGAATCATTCACAGAAGAACCTGAAGAGATAAAACCCATAGTTCAATTCAAACCAACCGAAGAAGCGGCTAAGCCAATCTTTAAAAGAGACACTAATATTTTATATTATGGCGGAGCAGGAATTGCCGCAATATTGTTCATTCTTATTTACTTCATTTTTATTTATGATTCATCAGAGGAAATAATCGTCGAAACGCCTTATGAAAAAATTATGGAGGACAAAAACTCCGAAGAAGGCAACAGATTTGATTTGAAGCAGGTTTCCACAAAAGATTTATCCGATAGTCTAAAATTAAAAATTATCGCTGTCGATACGGTCTGGGTAAGAATAACGATCGATGAAACAAATGTGAAAGAATATTTGCTAAAACCGGAACAGTTTACAAGTGCACATGCGAAAACAAAATTTCAATTATTATTGGGAAATACCGGAATTGAATTATTCATGAATGATTCGCAGTTAAAGATCGACGAAGTAGGCGGCACAAGAAATCTTCAGATCGATAGAGCGGGAATTAAATATTTACCAATGGAAAAAAAGAAAACTGTAGAAATTCAAAAAGCAAATGGACAATCAGATTCTCTTAAAAATTGAAAAACTGAGAAAAGAAATTCGGGAGCTTGATTATAATTATTATGTTCAAGCTAATCCAAAAGTTTCCGATTTTGAATACGATAAATTATACCGGGAATTAGTTGACCTGGAAACTAATCATCCTCATTTAATAACTCCGGATTCACCTACTCAAAGGGTTGGTTCGGATTTAACAAAAGATTTTCCCTCCGTTGAACATAAAATTCCGATGTTGAGTTTATCGAATTCGTATAACGAAGAAGAACTATTTCAGTTCGATAACCGAATTCGTGAGCAGTTACTTGAAGAAAAAATTGAATATGTTGCCGAACTTAAAATTGACGGTGTATCCGTAAGCATTATCTATGAAAACGGATTGCTGAAAAGGGCTGCAACTAGAGGAGATGGGTTTACCGGCGAAGAAATAACGAATAATATTCGAACAATAAAAAGTATTCCATTGTCTCTGTCAAAAAAGAAGATATCGAACATCCCAAATTCTATTGAAGTGCGCGGAGAAGTATTTATGGGTTTAGCCGGATTCAAACGGTTGAACGAAGAAAGAAATGCGAATGAAGAAAAACTATTTGCAAATCCTAGGAACTCGACTGCAGGAACTCTAAAGCTGCAAAATCCACAAATTGTTAGCAGAAGACCGCTGGATATTTTTATTTATTATTTATACAGCGATGAAAAAACATTTACTCATCATTTTGAAAATCTTGAATATCTTGCAACTCTGGGATTGAAAGTCAATTCAAATAAAAAACTGTGCGGCAGCATTCAAGAGGTTTTAGAATTCTGCAAGTATTGGGAGCAGAACCGAAATACTTTACCTTATGAAATTGACGGAGTTGTTGTAAAAGTAAATTCGCTTGAGCAGCAAAACAAACTGGGAAGTATTGCTAAAGCTCCAAGATGGGCAGTAGCATATAAATTTAAGGCGCAGGAAGTTAAAACCCTTCTGCACAAAATAACATGGCAGGTCGGAAGAACCGGCGCGCTAACGCCCGTTGCAGAACTTGAACCGGTTTTTCTTGCCGGCTCAACTATAAGCAGGGCAACGCTTCATAACATTGAGGAAATTGAAAGAAAAGATATTCGCGAAGGCGATACTGTTTTCATAGAAAAAGGCGGCGACGTAATTCCAAAAGTTTTGCGAGTAGAAATAGAACATCGTCCGCCAAATTCGGTTAGATCGGAGCCTCCGTTATATTGCCCGGCTTGCAGCACGACTCTAAAAAAAGTTGAAGGGGAAGTAGCAATTTATTGCGACAATCCTGATTGCCCGGCACAAACAAAAGGGAAATTGATTCATTTTGCTTCGCGCGGCGCAATGGATATTGAAGGACTCGGGGAAGCAATTATCAACCACTTTGTGGATCAAGGTTTTCTGAAAACCTTTCCTGATATCTACCGCTTGAAAGAAAGAAAAATAGAGATAAAAGAATTAGAAAAATTCGGCGAAAAAAGCATTGAGAATTTGCTAAGTGCAATTGAAGAAAGTAAAACCAAGCCATTCGATAGAGTTTTATTCGCTTTGGGAATTCGATTTGTAGGATCGGGAGCGGCAAAAAAAATCTGTGGAAACTTTAACTCTCTTCATGATTTAATGAAGGCAGATAAAGATGCTATCGAAGCGATACATGATATTGGTCCTAGCATCAGCAATAGTTTGATTAGTTACTTTGCTAATGAAAAAAATATTAAATTACTTGAGGAATTAAAGAATTTTGGACTAACTTTTACTTCTAAAAACATTGCGGGAGCTCCCGGCAAACTGGAACATTTAACATTCGTTGTTACGGGTAGTTTGAGTAATTTTTCAAGAGATGAAGCAAAACTAAAGATTGTAGAACTCGGAGGAAAAGTTACTTCGAGTGTGAGTAAGAAGACGGATTACGTAGTTGTTGGAGAATCGCCAGGTTCAAAATATGACAAGGCAAAATCGCTTGGCATAAAGATTCTGACAGAAGATGAATTTAAAAAACTTTTAATTATCTGATTTTATGTTCGAAAAGATAGCAAAGAAAATAGGACGCTTTTTACTTCACCGTTTCCTAGCTAAGCAAATTAAAGAAGAACTCAATTTCAATCTGTTTTTAGCTAATTCGGCTAAGGTGTTATTTGTACTGCCCGAAAATGATCAGGATTTCCGGCAGGCTTTTGATATGATAAGGTACTTCCAATCGAAAAAGAAAAATATTACTCTTTTTTTAGCGGGACATAGATTCAACCTTCTTGGAGAATTAATAAAATTGAAAACCATCTTGTATGATGCGGAAGATATAACCAAAACAAATCTTCCCGGCAAATCCCTTGAGAGCAAATTGAAAAATCTTGAATTTGACATCGTGATCGACTTAAATTATTCTCAAAATGTATTCTTCACTTCGGTTTCTAATCTACCTCAATCCAAATATAAAATTGGGTTTAAAAAGGAGTTCTCAGATAAATACTATAATTTTCAAGTGCCGTTCAAAATAAATTCTGAAATATCTTACGGAAATTTGTTAAATTCATTAAAAATGTTTTGATTATTAATCCGCCTTCGCACACTTCGGCGGACGAGAAGATTAGTGTAATTTCCCGTAGCTTGCAACGGAATATGAGTTCAGAGTTTGCTTTGGGGTTCGTACCATTGTTTTCCTAAAAGATTTTACTGTTACAAGAGATTTTAATAATAATATTCGAATACATATATGAGCGATAACATCAATTTTGAATTAAAAAAAATCGGCGACATTTCAATCTTTAAATTAAGCGAGAAAAGATTTGATGCGCCAATCGCCGGTTTGGTTAAAGGCGAATTCACTATTATGCTTCATACACAGGATGTAAAAAAACTTATTCTCGACCTTTCGGAAATTGATTACTGCGACAGTTCGGGATTAAGCGCAATTCTTCTTGCTTATAGAATACTTCAGGCAGAAGAAGGTTATATCCGTTTGGCTGCGCCTACAAGGCATGTAAAAAAGTTGATTGAAATTTCACAATTAGATAGAATTTTACCCATATTCGATTCAGTTGAAGCCGCTATCAGCGATCTTGAAAATAAATAGGCAAATATAAGTGGATAGAACAATCGATTATGTAATTATTGCGGTCTATTTAATTGGAATCGCATTAGTTGGCGCATTCTCCGGCGGCAAGCAAAAATCCGTAAAAGATTACTTTCTAGGCGCAAAATCAGTTCCTTGGTGGGCGGTATGTTTTTCAATTGTTGCCGCAGAAACAAGCACGCTTACATTCATTTCAATTCCGGGTTTAGCATATCTAACAAATCTCAATTTTCTACAAGTTACATTCGGTTATTTAATCGGCAGGATTATTATTGCCATATTTTTTCTGCCATCTTATTATAAAGGTGAATTGAGCACAGCCTACGCACTTCTGGAAAATAGATTCGGTTCCAAGACGCGCTCATTTGCTTCAATTGTTTTTTTATTCACTCGAACCGCTGCGGATGGCGTTAGACTTTTTGCAACCGCAATTCCTCTAAAACTACTGCTGGATATAAGCTACCCGGCGGCAATAATTATAATCGCATTAATAGCTTTGGTTTATACGTATTTGGGCGGAGTTCGCGGCGTAATTTGGGTGGACGTGATTCAAATGTTTATCTATTTGGGCGGAGCGAGTATTGCATTAGCATTTCTACTATTCAATTATCTTCCCGATCTCAACATTTCTTTTTTTAGCGCACTGTCTGAAAAAGGGAAGCTAGATATTTTTAATTTTGGATTCTCCGGTGGAATAAAAGAATTTTTCGGTCAGCCATATACATTAATTAGCGGTCTTTTAGGCGGCGCATTTCTTTCGATGGCTTCTCACGGAACCGATCAATTAATAGTTCAACGTTTGCTTACAACTAATGATCTTAAAAGCAGCAGAAAGGCGATTATCGGCAGCGGTATTATTGTAATAATTCAATTCGCCCTTTTCTTAATGGTTGGCGCGGCTCTTTATCTTTTTTACGGCACGCTTGATCTTTCGGCAATTGGGTTGTTGAAGGCGGATGAAATTTTTCCAAAATTTATAATTGAAAGTCTTCCCGTAGGTGTATCGGGGATAATAATAGCGGGATTATTTGCCGCGGCATTATCAACACTAGCTGGCTCAATCAGTTCACTTTCTTCATCTACAATGTTGGATTTGTATAAGCCCTACACTAAAATCGATGATCCAGTAAAAGAATTAAAAATTTCAAGAATTATTACTGTTATTTGGGCGTTCTTACTCGTCTGTTCCGCGCTTTTCTTTATGAGTTCCCCTGGAGCCGTTGTAGAATTAGCTCTCGGAATTGCTTCGTTCACTTACGGAGGATTACTTGGAACGTTCATACTTGCTCTAATGGTTAAGAAGGCAAAGCAGGAGGACGCTCTGGCTGCCTTTACCGGCGGAATCTTGATTATGATTACGGTGATATCATTAAACATGGTTGCTTGGACCTGGTATACACTAATTGGAGTTGCGGCTACGGTTATTATCGGAACTTTGCTCGCTTCGCTATCACAGAAAGAAAAATAGGACTAGTATTATTTTAAAATTATAAATGCGAATAAGAACATGTTTGGATTAGCTCTTGCGGATTGGACAGTAATTCTGGTTTATTTCGTACTGATTATCGGGATTTCTCTTTTTTATTATAAGCGGGCAGGAAAAGATACTAATCAGTTTTTTCTTTCCGGAAGGAATATGCCTTGGTGGCTTGCCGGAACCGCAATGGTTGCAACCACATTTGCCGCCGATACGCCTTTAGCCGTTACAGAACTAGTTGCTAAAAACGGAATTGCCGGTAACTGGTTATGGTGGAATCTTGCAATAGGCGGAATGCTTACAGTTTTTTTCTATGCAAAAATGTGGAGAAGAGCGGGCATTTTAACCGATGTGGAATTTGTGGAAATTAGATACTCCGGTAAACCGGCTGCTTTTCTAAGAGGATTTAGAGCGCTTTATCTCGGTTTGTTCATGAATAGTATTGTGCTTGCATGGGTTAATAAGGCAATGGAAAAAATTTTCGAAGTTACAATTCCCGGACTTGATGCGTTTACACTCGTTATTGGAAGCATGATAATTATTGCTTTTTATGCCTCTGCATCAGGTCTTTTAGGAAGCGCCAGAATAGATGCGCTTCAATTTGTGATTGCTATGATTGGCTGTATAGTTTTAGCAATTATTGTCGTGAATATTCCATCTGTTGGCGGATTAGCCGGAATAAAATCAAAACTTGGCTCTTGGGTTTTTGAATTCACTCCAAATATTAGTTCAAGCACAAGTTCAATTGATCCGGTTCTTGGCGGAACATTGGCAATATCGGTCGGCGCTTTTATTGCGCATATCGGTTTGCAGTGGTGGTCATCGTGGTATCCTGGCGCAGATCCAGGCGGCGGTGGCTATATTGCACAGCGCATGATGTCCGCAAAAGATGAACAGCATTCAATGTTTGCAACTCTTTGGTTTACAATTGCTCATTATTGTTTGCGCCCTTGGCCTTGGATAATTGTTGCGCTTGCAGCTTTGGTTTTATTGCCAAGATTTGACGCGGACGTTATAAGAGATACAAATGTAATTGCGAATTATTCGGAGGCATTTGAGTTATATAAACAGTCAAAACTCTCCGGCAAAGAAGTAAGCAGTATAACAAATGATGCCCAGCTTCTTGATAAAGTTAAAAGATTTGAGGACAGTAATTTTTACGAAAGTTATGAAAACACAATCGATCCAGGTAAAATGTTTCCGAAACTTATGGTTCGCTACTTACCTGCCGGTTTACTCGGATTATTGATTGCGGTTTTTCTCGCCGCATACATGTCCACAATTTCCTCACAGCTAAATTGGGGAACCTCGTATCTCATCAACGATTTTTACAGAAGATTTATTAAGAGATCCGCGGACGAAAGGCATTATGTTCTGGTTTCAAGAATAATGATAATCCTATTAATGATTGTATCCCTGCTGATAACAAGATATTTGCTTAATACAATTTCGGGAGCTTGGGAATTTATTATAAATGCCAGCGCCGGAATTGGCGCGGTTCTAATTTTGCGATGGTTCTGGTGGAGAATAAATGCGTGGTCGGAAATTTCCGCAATGATTGCTCCATTAATAATTTATCCAATCGCAAAATATGGTTACGGAATGGAATCGCCCATGACGCTTTATCCAACCGTGATTGGAACAACAATAGTGTGGGTAATTGTTACTTTTATTACAAAGCCAACTTCAAGTGAAGTGCTTAATAGTTTTTATAAAAAGATACACCCTGGCGGAATTGGATGGAAAAAATTTACGGTGGCGTTCCCTGAAATTACGCCCGATTCCGGTTATCCGAAATTATTCATCAATTGGATGGCTGGAATTGTTCTTGTATATTCATCCCTATACGCGAGTGGAAACTTTTTATTCGCTGAATATAATAAAGGTGTTGTCTCATTAACTTTAGTTATTATCAGTTCGTTTATACTATTTACCAATATAAATCGAGACACAAAAAAATGATTCGGAAAGACTTACTAAAAAACATAAGACTAATTGTTTTCGATCTTGACGGCACGCTTCTAACAAGTGATAACCGGATTGGTTCGGAAAGCATTCGGCTTGTAAATGAATTGCGTAAATACAACGTGCGTTTTTCTTTTGCTACAGGCAGATTGCACAGCGCTATCATTGAACACGCAGAAACTCTCAGTCTTAAAACGCCTCTAATTTCTCTGGATGGTTCTTTAATTAAAAATTATCCTGAAGATAATATAATTTTTGAATCATATATTCCTGCAAAATATGTTAAAAAAGCAATTGCTCTTGCAGATAAACTTTTACTGAAAATTGCTCTTTGTCATGGAGATGCAATCTATTATACCGAGCACAACTCTTCAATTGAAATACTTCTTGATAAATTCGGAGCAAAGTTTGAGGAGATAAAACAGTATGGTGATTACGTTGATAAAACACTTGAGCTCGTAGTGAGCGGCGAATATAAAGATCCCATAAAGTACCTTGCCAATAAAATGGCATTCCCTTACACTTTTGGATTGAGTACTTCTTATTATAAATCTCACCGAAGGGGAGACATATATTATTTTGAGGCAAGAAAACAGGGCGTTAATAAAGGAACAGGTTTAAAAAAACTCGCATCGCATTTGGGAATTAAAATTTCCGAAACTGCCGTAATGGGAGATTGGTATAACGATAGGCACATGTTCGATACGGGAGCTTTGAAAATTGCAGTAGCTAACGCTGTGCCTGAAATAAAACATCACGCAGATTTAATTACAAAAAAAACTAATGATGAAGATGCAGCCGCAGAATTTTTACAAATGGTTTTACAAGCCAAAAAAAATTGAGATAGTATGAGTACATTCGATAGACTTAAATCCAGCAAAAGGATAGGGTTCCTTATCTTATTAGCGACTATTGTTCTAATAGTTTTAATGTTTCCTAAGGGCGAATCTCTGGAATCGGAAGTCGCAATTAGTTCAATTTGGATTCAGGACGATTTAATTGCTTCCATGCCATTTGAAATTTTAAAAGATCCGGTCGAGTATGAAAAAGAAAAAAATTCCGTCTCGCAAAAGGTACTGCCAATTTTCGTAAAAAGGAGTGAGCAGGTAATTAAAACTCTGGACTCTCTAAGGAATTATAATTCATTTCTTAAGGATATTATTGACGCAGACATAAAATCTCCTTCAAGGAATTCCTATCAAAATACAATTCTAACTGAGGGAGCATTTCAATCATTTAGAAAAATTAGGAAGCGGGAAACTCAACTATCATCGCGGCTGGATAATTCGCTGATTCAAATTTTTAATCTGTCATCGGAGGCAATAGAAAAAATTTATTCTAACGGACTATTAAATGTTCCTCTTGACACTATTAACAAAGATACCGTGTCTTTGCGTGACGGAAAATTTCAGAGAATATTTCTTAAGTCTAACTTTTTTGATAGAAGCATCACGGTAGATTATCTTAACACCCAGCTTGCACAAAGCGGAATTAAAGATAAAGAACTCAAAAGCGCCATAAAAGAATATATTAGCTTTTTTTTAGTTCCCGATATTTATTACAGCAAGGAACTTACTGAGGAAGCAAAAGTAATTGCGCGGGATAAAATATCCGGCAACCGGGGTATTGTAAATGAAAATGAACGTATAGTTGCAAAGCACGATAGAATTACACCGGAAATAAAAGCCAAAATAGATTCTTATAGAATAGCCAAAGGAGCCGAAACCGGTTTCTGGGGAACATTTGCCCAAAACATGGGCAAGCTAGTTCACGTAATTTTAATTTTTGTATTATTTGTAATTTATATTCATCTGTTCCGCAAAAAAATATTTAATGACAATTTTAAAATTCTGCTGATTGCAATCATCATTCTTTTCGTGAGCGGGCAGGGTTTTCTTGTTTCACAACTAAATGTTAAGGGTCCAATCGAGTATCTAATCCTCGTTCCTGTTGCTTCAATGTTAATTACGATTATGTTCGACAGTAGAGTTGGGTTTTATTCTACTATAGTCATCTCGTTGATTATTGGCGCGCTCAGAGGAAACGATTATGCGCTGACCGTTACAAGTATTGTTGCAGGCGGATTAGGCGCTTACACAGTGCGTGATATTAAAAATAGAAATCAGATATTCCGTTCATTCATATTTATACTTATTGGATATGTCGCGAGTATAATTGCTTTCGGTTTGGAGCGATTCGAATCTTACGACCAATTATTAATAAGCTCAGCTTTCGCAGCGTCAAATTCTATCCTGAGTCCGGCTCTTACATTTGGACTGATTATATTTATCGAAAAAATGTTTAAAATAACCACCGATCTAACATTGCTGGAGTTATCAGATTTTAATTCTCCGGCGTTAAAGGAATTAGCTAGAAGTGCGCCCGGTACTTTCACTCATTCAATGACGATAGGTTCTATGGTAGAAAGCGCTGCAGAAGTTATCGGAGCAAATCCAATTCTTGCTAGAGTCGGCGCTTACTATCACGATATAGGCAAATCTGCAAACCCAACAGGATTTGTTGAGAATCAAGTTAGCGATGTAAATATTCACGAAAAATTAGAGCCAACTAAAAGCGCAGAACTAATTATTCAACACGTTAAACGCGGGATGGAATTGGGAGAAAAATATAACCTTCCTAAAGAAATAATTGATTTCATCCCAATGCATCACGGCACCATGGTTGTAACCTACTTTTATGAGAAGGCAAAGGAATTATCCGGTAAGGAAAATGTTAATATAAAAGATTTCCGCTATCCGGGACCCAAGCCAAATTCCAAAGAAACCGCCCTTTTAATGTTTGCTGATGCGTGTGAATCTGCTGTTAGAGCAATGGTTGATCCCGATCCGCAAAAAGTTGAAAATGTAATTAATAATTTGATAAAAATAAGATTAGATGACGGGCAGTTAGACGATTCTCCAATAACGCTTTCGGATATCAAAAAAGTAAAAGAATCATTTTTGGCAATATTGATAGGGCAAACTCACAAACGGATTAGATACCCAAAACAGGATGAACTTGAAAGCAATTTAGATGAAGAAGCTAAATGACAGAATTTTTGAAAGAATATCTTTCATACGTAAAAATTGAAAAGGACTTATCGGATAATACAGTTGAATCTTATAAAAGCGACTTAAAGAAATTTCTTGAATACTTAGCCGTTCAAAAAATTGCTGATCTGAATGCGGTAACATCGAAAACAATTTCCGAATATTTTAATCTTCAGAGAGATAACCGCATTGCCTCTAAAACCACGTCGCGTTACTTATCTGCATTAAAAGGTTTCTTCAGATATCTGCATTATCAAGAGTATATTCAGAATGATCCTACTGAAATTTTAAAAAGTATTTCAAGAGAACGGAAGTTGCCAGTCGTGCTGGCTGTTTACGAAATTGATGATATATTGAATCAACCAAATATTAAGGATACTCTTGGCTTGAGGGATAGAGCTATGCTGGAACTCCTTTACTCTTCGGGTTTACGAGTTTCGGAATTAATTAATCTGAAAGTAAGCGATCTTTATTTTGAGAACGAAGTAATTAGAGTTTTTGGAAAAGGTTCCAAACAAAGAATTGTTCCAATTGGGAAAAGCGCACGGAAATGGATTAAAAATTATCTAATAAAATCTAGACCTTCGCTAGAAAAGAAAATGAAAAGCGCCAATATTATTTTCTTAAATAAGCGCGGCACAAAATTATCGAGAATGGGAGTATGGAAAATAATCGATAAATATTCTAAGGATGCAGGAATAAAAAAGGCTGTCCATCCGCATACTTTCAGGCACTCTTTCGCCACGCATCTATTGGAAGGCGGGGCAGACTTGCGCGCGGTTCAGGAAATGCTGGGGCATGCTGATATTTCAACTACGCAGATTTATACGCACATTAACAGGGATTTTATCAAGCAGGTTCACAAAGATTTTCATCCGAGGGGTTAATCCGCCTTCGCTCGCTTCGGCAGAGGAGAAGAGTGGGTGAAGTCCCCGTAGCTTGCTGCGGAATATGAGTCCATAGCTTGCTCTGGGGTTCATACCATTGATTTTCCAAAAACATACGTTTTCTCATCAATTTTGAGATGCGGCTCGATGTTGTTATTTTTACACGCAATAATTATAAAATTAAAAGAATATTTAATGAAAATCAGCGGTTTTTCTTTTGTACGAAATGGAATTAAACTATACTATCCTGTTATAGAGTCTATTAAATCCATACTTCCGATAGTAGATGAGTTTGTTATTGCTGTTGGAAAAGGCGATGATGACGATTCAACCAGATCTGAAATTGCTGCTATCGAAAGTGATAAAATCAAAATTATTGATACTGTATGGGAAGAGAAATATTTCAAAAAAGGCGTAATAAATTCTATTCAAACGGATATTGCCCAAAATGAATGTACCGGCGATTGGCTGTTTTATCTGCAGGCGGATGAAGTAGTTCACGAAAAGTATTTGGATACAATTAAAGCTAGATGCTTGCAATTGGTGAATAACGAGGAAATAGAAGGCTTGTTATTTCGGTATAAACATTTTTGGGGAGATTATAATCATTACCATTCCGGTCATGGTTGGTATCCGAATGAGATTAGAATTGTTCGAAATAAACCTAATATTCATTCGTGGCAGAGTGCGCAATCATTCAGAAAGTTCGATTATTATGATAACCCGCGCCAGCCCGATGGACATTATAAATTAAAAGTTGCTGCTGTTGATGCGGAAATATTTCATTACGGATGGGTTCGTCCTCCACATCTGATGCAGAATAAAAGACGCGCTCTGGACTCAGTTCATTGGGGTTTGAATCGCGCTAAAGATCATTATGAACAGGCGCCAATGGAATTTGATTATGGTCCGTTAAGTTTACTTAGTGAATACGAAGGGACTCATCCGGAAGTTATGGCGAAAATGATTGCCGCGCATAATTGGAAAGATAAATTACAGATTAAAGGCAAAACCAATAAATACCGCGAACCGCACAAACACGAAAAATATATTTATAGACTTCTTTCTTTTCTGGAAAAAATATTCAACGGCGGAAAGCAATTCGGAGGATTTAGAAATTATATTTTGGTAAAAAAATCAACTTGAAAAAAGTTCTTCTACTTACATATTATTTCCCTCCCGAAGGAGGTCCCGCCGTTCAAAGACCTCTTAAATTTGCAAAATATTTACCTCAATTCGGGTATGAATTTATTGTTCTAACATCAAGACATCCTGTAAAAAAGAAAGATGAATCCGGTTGTGAAAATAATATGTGTTTATAAAATACTTATGCAGAATTTTCCTTATTTTAATGATGAGGTTTATTGCTTGCGTATAAATAATTATAAGGTTAATTAAGTCAAGTCATAGAAGAAACAATATTTATGAAATGTAAAATTTGCAAATCAGATACGAAAGTACAATTTATAACAAAAATATTGAACAAGTACAATGTGCGATATTTTCATTGTCAAAATTGCGGATTTCTTCAAACCGAGGAACCATATTGGCTAGAAAAAGCATATAAACAACCGATTAATGATATTGACACGGGTATATTGCAAAGAAATATAGAATTTGCAAGAGTAACGTCTGTAATTCTTTATCAATATTTTGAAAAAACATCCCCTTTCCTTGATTACGCCGGAGGGTATGGTATATTTATCCGGCTGATGCGCGATATAGGATTTGACTTTTATTGGTACGATCCATTTTCAGAAAATATATTTGCTAAAGGATTTGAGTGCTCCGAAGAAAAAAATTTCGAAGCAATAACGATTTTTGAATGTTTCGAACATTTTGCCAATCCATTGGCTGAAATAGAAAAAATAATAGATATCTCCCCAAATATTATATTTTCAACAAATCTTTTGCCTGATCCAGTGCCGGATATTAATAAATGGTGGTATTATACCCCGGAACATGGCCAACATATAGCATTTTATACTATGAATACTCTTAAATATATTACTGAAAAATATTCCTTAAATTTAATATCTAACGGATCTTATCTCCATTTATTCACTATAGAGGATATAAATCAAAAAAAATTCAGAAAAATATTAAAAAAATCAAGAAAATATTTTAATAATACAATTAAAAAATCTATGTCATCAAGAACCCTTGAAGATATGCATTATATTAAATCAATAATTAAGCAGTAAATTAATGAAGATATTGTTTGATTATGAAATATTTAGTTTACAAAAATATGGTGGTATTTCACGTTATTTTTATGAATTGATGAATCAATTTTATCAGGATCATGATATAGAAATTGTGTTCCCGCTGTATTTTTCACATAATCAATATATCCAAAAAACGCCGTTTTCCAACCATATTACTTTTTTCCCAAATATCAGATTTGGATTAAGAAATAATGTTATAAAATATCTAAATAGAATAAATCACAGACAATGTATTAAAACTATTTCGCTGCAAAATTATGATGGTTTCCATCCAACTTTCTACTCCCCCTATTTCCTCCATTTAATTAAGCAAAAACCGTTTGTTATCACTATTCACGATATGATTCATGAAATATTTCCGGAATATTTTTCTTCTAATGATAAAGTTTCTTCAAATAAAAAGCTGTTGGCTGAAAAATCCACAAAAATAATCGCAGTCTCGGAAAACACAAAAAAAGATATAATAAAATTTTATGGCATACCTGATGATAAAATTTCCGTTATTCACCATGGATGTTCCTTTAATAAAAAATCTGATGAATCAAAACTTAAACTGAATAACCTACCTAAGAAATATTTACTTTTTGTAGGGAAACGATCGCTTTATAAGAATTTCATCTCTTTTATTAAATCTATTATTACTCTAATTCACGGTTTTGATGATTTACATGTAGTGTGTGCTGGGGGTGGAAAATTTACCGAAGAAGAAATTGCAGTATTCCGTCAAAATAATATTATTAATAGACTGCATTATTATTTTATTACTGATTCTATTTTAGCTAATCTATATAAAAATGCTATAGCTTTAGTTTTTCCATCAATATATGAAGGTTTTGGTATGCCCATTTTAGAAGCTTTTTTCTTCGGATGCCCGGTTGCGCTAAGTAATTTAAGTTCTTTCCCTGAAGTCGCAGGCAAAGCTGGATTATATTTTAATCCTTTTGAAAAAGCATCGATTAAAGACGCAGTTTTAAAAGTGATTCAAGATGATAAACTAAGAGATGATTTGAAAAAAGAGGGTTATAAACAATTGGAAAAGTATTCATGGGAAAAAACAGCAAAAGCAACAAAAAAGCTTTACCATGGTATTTTTTAAAAATATTTGAGATTGCATTATGGGGATACCAAAATTCACTATCATTACAGTATGTTATAATTCAGCAAAGACAATAGAAAGAACAATACTAAGCGTAATATCTCAAAATTATAAAAATATTGAATATATAATTATTGATGGTGCATCAACGGACAATTCTCTTTCTATTATTGATAAATACAGAAATAGAATTGATCAGATTGTTAGTGAGAAAGACATAGGAATTTACGATGCAATGAACAAAGGATTGAAAATCTCTACCGGAGATATTATAATGTTTTTAAATGCTGATGATCGACTTTTGGATACGGATACTATTCAACATGTTGCCGCAAAAATAGGAGAATTTATTAAGCGAAAAATTGAGGTATTTCATGGTGGAGTTCTAATGTATAGTGCAGAAGATGGAAGCGGTAATGTATGGATGTCCCGTTCAATTAATAAATATTCTATTTATAGAGGAGCAATTCCTCATCCGGCAACTTTTTATTTACGTAATGCTTTCGATAAAAACGGTTATTTTAATACGAACTATAAAATTTGTGCTGATTATGAGTGGGTAGTTCGCGGTTTTATTCGAAACAAATTAAAATTTCAAAATATTAATATAATCACAAGTATTTTCACCAAAGGCGGCCTATCAACAAATGATGATTTTAAAATAATTCATCGAGAAGAAAGGCTTCATATCGCAAATAATTATTTTGGGAAATTTGAGGAAAAGTATTATAGATTAAGAAAACGATTCAGAAAAATCTTTTAGTTTATCGTCTCTGGAAAAATGCAATGGCAAGAGTAACAATTATTATACCGGTTTATAATCGATTAAATTTGTTAAACTTAGTAATCAAAGGGATTGAACATCATGGATCATTCATTCAGGAGCTGGTAGTTTCAGATGATGGTTCGGATGAAGATGTTTTAGGATTACTGGAAAATTATGCGACAGATTTAAATTTTAATGTTAAGTACGTAAGGCAAGAACGTAACGGTTTTCGGGCAGCTAAATGCAGGAATAATGGTATAAGAGCAGCGAGCGGTGAGTATATTATTTTTATAGATCAGGATATCATTCCTTCAAAAGGATATTATCAAAGATTTGTTGATAATATGCAAAAAGGCGCTTTTCTTGTAGCATACCCGGTGCGGTTATCAAAAGAACAAACAAGCCGAATAACGACTTCTGTGATAGAAGAAGCGGACTATAAGAATATTATTACTAAAAAACAGGTAAGGAAAATTCATGCTCAATTCTATCAAGAATCATATTACTTTTATAAAAGAAAAATTTTGAAAAAGATTATTTATAAACCGAAACTGAGGAGCGGAGTATTTGGGATACATAAAGAATCTTTAATAAAGGTTAACGGTTTTGATGAGAATTATAAAGGATGGGGAAATGAGGATGATGATTTGGGTAGAAGGCTTTGTCAATCAGGAATAATCGGCAAAAACGTATTTAAAGATGAATATCCCATTCATCTATATCATGAACCGCACGATGCTGTTGAGCGAAAAAATAATAGTGAATACAATCTTATTCGAAAAGAGGAAATCAAAGCGGGCGATTACATAGCAAGGAACGGTGTTTCCAATCCTTTGGATGATAAAGATATTAAAATGATAGAATTAAATTAATGTTAACCATAAAATAGAAAAATTATGAAATGCAGACTGTGCGACGGTGAAGATTTAGTATTGCATTACTCTCAAGGGAATGACGGCCAATTCAGGTTTTATAAATGCATGAACTGTAAATTGGTAAATTATGATTTAACTTCAGGACTTGATCAAAAAAAATATAGCGGCGGATATATTGACCCGTATTTTGAGGAACATAAACAAAACAGAACACAAAGCGCGACATATAAATTCATAAAAAAAAATGTTCCGTTAAAAGGCAAAATGCTTGATATTGGCTGCGGAAACGGTAAATTATTATTATTAGCAAAAACCGATGGTTGGAGTGTTAATGGTTTGGAATTATCGGAATCTTATGCCGCCATCGTCAAAGAAAAATTTGACATCAAAGTAGAAATAGAAGATTTTTTAAAATACGATAAAACTTCTTCGTACTATGATGTAGTAGTATTAAAGCATGTGCTTGAACATCTTTCTGATTCACGACTAGCAATGACAAAAATAAATAACTTATTAAAAGTTAACGGATATGGGATCTTTGAATTCCCAAACATCGAGAGTGTCGAATTTAAAATAAAGAGAGTTGTATCTAAAATTAAAATATCTAAAAAAAAATACAGAGAGGATTACGTTCCGGGACATTGTAATGAGTTTTGCAAGGATTCTTTCAAATATTTGTTGAAACTGACTGGGTTTAAATTAGTCCATTGGGAATTGTATTCAAATAAAAATAAGCACATACGATTATTAAGTATGCTTAATATCGGATCCAAAGCGCGAGTGTTAGTCAAAAAAGCAAATTCTCCGGTTAATCTAGGAGAATAAAAATCAATATGAGCGAAAAACTGACTGCAACAATTATAACCAAGAACGAAGAGAAAAATATTGATAGGTGCTTAAAATCCCTCAACTGGGTTGACGAAATAATTGTTGTTGATTCCTACTCGGAGGATTCAACTGTTGAGATATGTAAAAAATATAATTGCAAAATAATTCAGCAGGAGTGGCAGGGATTCGGTAAGACCAAGAGACATGCGGTGAATTTAACCGAAAACGATTGGATATTATCTATTGACGCCGATGAAGTAGTATCTGAACAATTACGGGAGCAAATTAAGGAGGTGTTAACTGATCCGGATGCTGTTGGTTATAATATTAGGAGAAAATCTTTTTACCTTGGTAGACTAATCAATTTCAGCGGCTGGAATTCCGACTATCCTCTCCGACTTTTCAATAAAAAATTCGGCAACTATAATGAAAAAACTGTTCATGAATATGTTGAACTCAGAGGTAATCGAAAAAAAATTGAGGAATATATTCTTCATTATACTTATCCGACCTTACATACTCATATAGAAAAAATAAATAAATACTCGGACTTATCTGCTGCAGAATTAATAAAAAATGGCAAACACTACGGAATTCTATTGTCAGTATTTTTCGGGATAAACAGATTTTTGAAAATGTACTTTTTGCAACTTGGTTTTCTCGATGGAGCTGAAGGATTTATTCTAGCATTTAATTCTGCCTTTGGAGTTTTTCTAAAGTATATAAAAACTCGGAATCGAAAGTGATAAGAGTTCTGCATTTAGATACGGATAAAGACTGGCGCGGCGGGCAGCAGCAGGCGTTCTATCTTCACGAACATTTAACTAATCTTGAAATCTACTCTCTTATGTTCACTCAGCAAGGTTCAGAAATGGGGAAAAAGTGCGCCGCAGATTCATTACCTTACATCGGTTATAATATTTACGGTGAATGGGATCTCAAGGCAGTATTGAAGATTGCTAGAGTATGTAAAAGTAATCGAATAGAAATTCTGAATTGTCATAATGCTCATGCTGTTACTCTGGGATTATTAGCTAAACTTTTCTGTAAAAATTTGAAAGTTATCGCAGTTAGAAGAGTCGATTTTCACATAAACAGTAAATGGAAATATAACACCTCGTTGATCGACTCAATAGTTTGCATATCACATAATATTAAAGAAATATTACTTTCCGACGGGATACATAGAAATAAACTTGTTGTAATCCATGATGGTATTGAAACAGAGAGATTTAAAAATTATGAGAAATCATCCAAAATCAGGAGTGAATTTGGCATTGCTAATGATAAAATAGTAATCGGTACGGTTGCAGCTTTCGTCGGTCATAAGGATTATGATAATCTGCTCCAAGCGGCAAAAATTGTATTAATGGAAAATAAAAATGTAGTTTTTGTTGCGGTTGGAGACGGTGAGTTGTTTGAAAACATTAAAATAAAAATTGAGAGAAACGGACTTAAGAATAAGTTTATACTTCCGGGATACAGAAAGGATGTCGGCAGTTTCCTGCATATGTTTGATATATTTGTAATGGCTTCAAAAAAGGAGGGACTTGGTACATCTATTCTGGATGCGCAGTCAGTAGGACTTCCAGTAGTTATTACAAGAGCAGGCGGAATGCCCGAAATTGTAGAAGACGGGATAACCGGCAAAATTGTTGAACCGCGTAATTCGACCGAGTTGGCGGCGGCAATAAACGAATTAGTGGAAGATGGCGATAAGCGCAAATTAATGGGATTAAAAGGAAAAGAATCAGTCAGAAGATTCGATATAAATATTACTGTTGCAAAAAACGTGGAATTGTATAAAAATTTATTAAGGGAGAAGGAATTGGTTGAGCAGAAACTTATACAGTTCACGCGAGATGAGCAAAAGGAGTTAAGAAAAATATTAATAATCCAAACAGCTTTTATAGGGGATGTGATATTAATTACGCCATTAATCGGGGCAACTAAAAAAATATTTCCCGAATCTCAAGTCGATGTAATGGTTATTCCGCAGGCAGCCAATGTTTTAATCAATAACCCAAATATTAATTCAATAATACTATTCGACAAACGAAAGAATAAATTGAAGGCTTTTTTTAAAACTCTTAGTGTTATTAAAAAAAACGGATATGATCTTGCTCTTACACCCCATAGTTCTGTTACGACATCATTGTTAATGTATTTTTCAAAAATTCCAATAAGAATTGGATTTGCACGCTGGGCAGCACAATTGCTGTTAACACACAAATTACCGCATCTGCAAAGAAAACTGAAAATAGAAAAAAACCTGCATTTGCTTAGTCCTTTCTCAGATGAAAAATTACCAATACAAACCGAATTATTTCCTTCAATTGAAATGTATGACAAAGCTGATGATTTGTTATTTGAGATTAAAAAGAAATTTAATAAGATAATAGCTATTGCGCCCGGTTCAAATTGGTTTACAAAAAGATGGCCTTTGACATATTATCAAGAATTAGTTAATATATTATCAAAGTTAAATCATGGAATAGTTTTTATCGGTAGCGCCGAAGAAAGGAATATATGTAATGATATTAAACCTGAAGAAAATTTTATTAATTTAGCCGGCAAATTATCATTATTAGAATCAGCAGCGCTTATTAGTAAATGCGATTTAATGATTTGTAATGATAGCGGCGCTATGCATTTAGCTAATGCTGTTAAAACTGAAGTTATAGTATTCTTTGGTCCTACAGTTCAAACAATAGGTTATTCGCCAATCGGGGAAAACGATTTTGTGTTTGAGATAGACCTTGAATGTAGACCATGCAGCAGCCATGGAACAAATGAATGTAAACTAGGTCATCACAATTGCATGAACTTAATTAAGAGTGATTCTGTACTTTTAAAAGTAAAAGAAAAATTAGGAATAGTTTAATGGTTTTTTCTTACTACCTCTATAAATATCCATATAAACTTCTATGGTATATTAATTATTTTATTGGAAAAACTCCTGACTTAGCATTTTATTGCGCCGATCCCCTGGATTATGAAATGTTTCAGCCAATTCAAAAATTCCTTCCGGAGATGATAATAATAGCCAAAAATAATAAGGTAAAAGATTATTTAGTCCAAAAGGGAATTAAATATATTAGCATGCCTTCATTTCCTAAGGCTGTAATTATGGCAAGGCAAATGCCATATAAATTCCCAGTTGATAGAATCATTAAATTTGGTTTCGATCATGGTCTTTATCAATTTAAAAGGTGGACATCACCTGAGAATTATAACAGGTTCAATATTTATTTTGTTTCTAGTTCTGACCAGGTTAGTACGGCAAGGAGACTTGGAATAAAAACTGTTAAAGCTATAGGGTATCCCAAATTGGATAATGCTTTTAACGGAGAATATGATGAAAAATTTTTGAATATTATAAAGTCCTCAATAAATATTGACCCGGATAAAAGGACTATCATTTTTACTTCTACCTGGGATGTTGCCGGTCTTTCCGCATTAACTAAATGGATTGATAATTTAGATCTGCTAACTGATAAATACAATATATTAGTTACTGTCCATACTTGGACTTCACCGAAATACATTGCGAAATTGAAATCGATGAAAAATATTTTATTCATTGATGAATATGATGTAACTCCATACTTAATGATTGCCGATGTTTTAGTGGGAGATTATAATTCGATCATGGGTGAGTTCTGCGCTTTCAACAAACCTATTATTACATTTAAAGTCCCGGAATCAGACAGAACAATTCCTGAAATCATAACAATGATTGCGAACATTAGTTTGCAGATTAATGACTTTAATGAACTACCGGATGCCCTGGAAAAATGCATTTGTAATCCAGATGAAAAATCGGTTGAACGTCAAAAAGCAAATAACATCTTTTTTTATGCATTAGATGGAAAAGCCGGGGAAAGAGCAGCGAAAATAATTACTGATCTAATAGAAGAAAACTATTAAATTTATGAGTCCACTGCAAAAAGGCGCTTAAATAGAATTTGAGAAAGAATTGAAAACCGTTGAAACGGTTCACCAATTCTCTAAGTCGTTGTGATTCTTTTAACCGTTTTAACGGTTTATTTGCTTTTTGGAGTAGACTCATTTATACAATAAATTATTTTTCAAATTGACTTTTTTTAGGAAAATACTCTTCAAGAAATTGTTTTACTTTAACTAAATGCTCATCCGGTGTTTCAGGTGTTTGATTCAAACAAAATGTAAAAGGTTTTGCCTTTTTCAATCTTTCCAAATGTTCTTCAATATCCTTTTCGTGTAGATTTATAAATCCAAATGTAAATTTTTTATAAAGATGTGAAAACAAGTCCAACGCACTAATATTAACATCTGAAGTAATAAGGTACTGTGTCTTACCAAGTTTTTGGGCAATCAAGTAAAATTCAAATAAATAGATTAATAGAATATCATCATTTGTTCTAAAACTATTTTTTATTGTTTGATTCAGTTCTTTTTCAAAAATTCTTTCAAGGTCAAATAAGATTGATTTTAAAAGCGGCTTAATTGTATGGCGAATATTATAATATACAGCTTTGCCAAATCTTTCCATTATCAATTTTCTTGTATTTACAACAGTATGCTGATAAGTGTTTCTTTTATTCGGTGCTCTTTTTGTTATATCTAATGACTTCTTGTTTGGAATTGGAATAATTTCGGAAACATAAATTCTTGGTAATCCTTCTTTGGTATAGAAATATTCCGGTGTACAATAATTACCAATAAACATATCGTCGTTAAAATAAATGAAAAATTCTGACAGATCTTTAATGTGATGGATTTGCGATTCAATAACTTGTGAACTAAATGTTGAAAGATTGGATTTGTCTAGAAATATTTCAGTGTGGTCAACTATTCTTACTTTAGGATTTTCTAAATTAATCCAATCCGGAATTTGATTATCTGTGACTATAAAAATGTTATTTATCCATGGAACGAATTGATCTAATGATCTTAAAGAATATTTCAATTCTTGGTTATCCATAAAAAGAGCTTCATTAGTAGAATCTTCTAAAACTTTTCCAATAAGTTTGGCTTTTTCTATTCGCTTATTTTTCCATTTAGGATCTGAGCCATTAACCCAGGTATAAACAATATCAATTTTCATTGCTTATCAACTTTAATGTTTATAAAAGCTCGTATTTGTTAAAAAAATCACTGCAAATATAAAGATGTCAGTCGATAAATAACATAATTTTGAAACCAAAAGTAATAATTCCAAAAGGAAACTATTAATTAGAGTATTATAATATATAAAGCCATACTGGATGCATAAAATTCTTTCAATAATTTTTACATTTTTATCTGTTTTTATGCACAGTGCGCAGGTTTATGTAACAATCCTTCTTCTCGATATATTGTTTCTTTAAAATGAGACAAAATCCTTTGTGGGTGTTGAACAAAAGCAAGAAGGAAATAAAAGGGTGGGTCAATGAGACTTTTGTCGATATAGAACATTCGTTCGAGAGGCATATTCAATCAGTTCAACATGAAAAGTAGAATAGGATTATGTTTGATGAACTGGACGGATCTGCTGCGAAATGCACTGCTGTTGAAATTATTCAATTACTAAAATCTAACAATCTTATTTCAAATTCCAATTCTCAAACAGAATGATTTGATTCAATCAAATGATTCGATATTTTTATTGAGCGGATATATTTATTCAAAATTTATTAAGGACAGCGCGTGAAAGTATTTCTGAGAATACTCGGTTATCTTAAACCTTATTGGAAACATCTCATAATATCAACTATCTGCACAGTGATGTTTGCAGTGATGAGCGGCGCATCAGTCTATCTTACCATTCCGTTGTTAGATACTTTGTTTCAGGATAAAGGTGGTTTTACTACGAATCCCTCACCCACAGTAAAAACAGGGTCATCATTTTTACCAGATGTAGTAACAGGTATTGCTGATTATGTCTCGGATAGTTTTCATCATTTCATCTTCTCGGGTGATACCGTTGACATTTTGATCAAGATTTGTTTATTGATTCTCATTTCATTTTTTCTAAAGAATTTTTTCGATTACTTCCAGGGATATTATTTATCCATTGCCCAGCAGGGTGTTATAAAGGATTTAAGAGATGCAGCTTACAAGCATCTAAATAAACTGCCTATGGGATTTTTCAAGAAAGAAAAAACCGGCAACCTGATCTCAAGAATTATTAATGATATTACAATCGTGCAAGGTAGCATCACGGCTATATTTCATAGTTTTTCAAAGGATCCAATAACAATAATTGTGTTCTTCTTAATAGCTGTGAATATAAGCTGGCATTTGACGATAGTCTCGTTTTTAATACTTCCCATTTCAATTTCTATGATTTATGTAATCGGTAAAAAACTAAGAAAGCAGAGCAGGCGGATTCAAGAAACGATGGCTGAAATCGTAACGACTTTACACGAGACAATCAGCGGCGTTAAGGTTGTTAAAGCGTTTGGAATGGAAAAATTCGAAGAAGAGAAATTTACCGGGCAGAACTTAAAATATTTTAAATCTACCATAAAAAGAATTCGCATCGCAAATTTATCGAGCCCATTTACGGAATTTATTAGCGTTTCGATCGGAGTAGTAATAATATTTTATGGAAGCAGTCTTGTACTCGTTAATAACGAACTTAGAGCAAGTGAGTTTATGGGATTCCTATTTGCGATTTTTCAGATGATGCCGCCGATGAAATCAATGAGTACTCTTAATAACAAAATCCAGGAATCTATTGCCTCGGGTGAGAGAATATTTGATCTGCTTGACACCGAACCAAATATTAAAAATCCAGCGAATCCTATTGCGTTTGAGGAATTCAATTCTACTTTTGAGTTCAAAGATGTTTATTTCCATTACGATGATTCTGAAGAATTGATTTTGGAAGACATTAATTTTACTGCGAACAAAGGCGAGATAATAGCTCTTGTTGGCAGCAGCGGTGCGGGTAAAACCACACTTGTAGATTTAATTCCGCGTTTCTTCGATCCAACCTCCGGTGAAATATTAATAGATGGAATAAACATTAGAAACATCACATTGGAAAATTTAAGAAAGCATCTTGGAATTGTTACTCAGGAAACTGTTCTTTTTAATGAGACCGTTAGAAATAATATAGCTTATGGATTAAAGGACCATCCACAGTTAGAAATTGAGAAGGTAGCCAGAATTGCCAATGCGCACAATTTTATTAAGGATTTGACTAACGGATACGATACGATAATTGGAGAAAGAGGAACAAAACTTTCCGGCGGACAGCGGCAGCGTTTATCGATTGCGAGAGCTTTGTTAAAGAACCCGCCAATAATGATATTTGATGAGGCAACCTCTGCACTCGATAATGAATCGGAAGTTCTTGTTCAAGAAGCAATTGAAAGATTAATGAAAGAGCGAACTACATTTGTCATCGCGCATCGATTGAGTACAATAAGAAACTCCGATAGAATAATTGTGTTAGACAAAGGTAAAATCGTTCAATCGGGTAAGCATGATGAACTATTAGAAGATGAGACCGGCATTTATAAAAAATTGTACGAGCTTCAATTCAGAGATTAATCGATTATATATATAAAGGCTTTGATATGACAATTGGTATAATCCCCAATACCACCAAGGATGATATTCTGGATGTTGTAAAATTAGTTACAGAGAAACTTGGGCAGAATTCGTTCCCTTTTTTTATCAGCGATTCTATATTAAAAATTGATTCGAATCTCGGATCACATTTTGATGAATCAGTCATTTGCTCTCATGATATTATTTTCAAAGAAAGTGATTTGATAATATCTATCGGCGGTGATGGAACAATGCTCTCTACAGCTTATGAAGCTCGAAATTACAATACACCGCTTCTAGGACTAAACTTTGGCAAACTGGGATTTCTTGCCGAATTTGAATTGCAGGGAATTGATCAACTGTTCTCTGATTTAAGAGCAGGGAATTATGAGATAGAAGAAAGGATGTCATTAAATGCCTATGTGAATGATGACAAGAACAATATCTTGTTTGCTATAAATGATTTTGTTATTGACAAAGGCGGCTGGCCCAAAATGATTGAACTCGTTGTTAATGTTGACGATGATTATGTAACAACATTTATGGCGGATGGCATAATTGTAGCCACGCCAACAGGCTCAACTGGCTATTCGCTCTCAACAGGCGGACCGATCATTACGCCCACAACAAAAGCCATTGCGCTGAGTCCGCTAGCTCCCCACACACTTAATATTCGGCCTTTGGTTATTTCTAGCGAGCAGAAACTTGAAATATTAATAAACTCTCAGCATTCCAGTATTCAAGTAAATTGCGATGGACAACGGGTTCACTATTACGAGCCTCCTCTAAAAGTTTGTATCTATAAAAGCGAGCATCCCATTAAGTTAGTGCATGCAAAATCCACCGGTTATTTTGAAATCCTTAGAAGAAAACTTTACTGGGGGCTCGATGTACGAAGTCAAAACGAAAACAATAATTAGAGAATAACATGAAGATAATTACATTTATTTTAATATTGCCCATTGTGTTTATCGGACAAATTATGAATCAAAAAACATTTGATGAAAAATCTGGGAAAGAAATTCTAACCGGTTATTGTAATAGAGAGGCGTTTACAGACTCCTTATATTCCAAGTGGTTTGATGACGAATATAATTTGTATTCTGTAGACACAGCATCTATTGATTTGGTGGTGGAGAATTTAAGGCACACCGAAATTAAAATAGTTTTAGGAACGTGGTGTAGCGACAGCCGGAGAGAAGTTCCGAGGATTTACAAGATTCTGGACTCAGTTGATTATCCAAAAGACAAAGTTACTTTGATTAGTGTGGATAGGAAAAAACTCGGGCTTGAAGATGAAGTTTCAGGATTAAATATAGAACTAGTGCCGACAATCATTTTTTATCAAAATGAAATTGAAATCGGTAGAATTATTGAATCGCCGGAAATTAGTTTAGAAGAAGATATTGTGAACATACTTATTAGTAAATGAGTCATGATTAAAAAACGAAAGGGCTTTCAATCACGCAATGTAATGGAGAAGCCCTAAAATATTGCTCCAATAATAAGTTTAATTCTTTTCGAACACGAGATTTGTTACGTCTATCTGTTCCTCTTTTTTACCATCACCATTGTTTTTTGATTCGCCGTTGCTTTTATTAACTAAATCAACTTTTGGCTGGTTTTCTTCACTCAATGTAAAAAATCTTTTGGTTTTTGCTTCGTGATACACAAAGTGATCGTGTTTATAATTTCTAAGAATAATCTTTTCGCTATCTCTGTGAAGAACATAATCCGGTAGTATAGGAATTTTTCCGCCCCCGCCCGGCGCATCAATAACAAAATGAGGAATTGCTAAACCGCTAACGTGTCCCCGCAGTTTATCCATGATGTCAATGCCTTCCTGAACAGTAGTTCTGAAGTGAGAAGCTCCTTTAGTTTCATCTGCCATAAATAGATAGTAGGGTCTCACACGGATTTTCAAAAGCTCTAACAACAGTTCTTTAATTGTGTCGGCGTTGTCATTAACTCCCCGCATTAATACTGCCTGGTTATTAACCGGACAGCCCGCATCAATAAGCATTACACACGCTTTGGTGCTTTCCTTCGTAATTTCCCAAGGATGATTGAAATGCGTATTAACATAAATCGGGTGATATTTTTTTATCATATCACAAAGCTTGGGAGTAATTCTTTGCGGAAGCACGCAGGGCATTTTTGTTCCTAGACGAATAATTTCAACGTGCTGTATTTCCCGAAGACGTTTCAAAATTCTTTCGAGCAGGTAGTCTGTAAGCATTAATGGATCACCGCCGGAAAGAATAACGTCGCGAATCTCTTTATGATCTTCAATATACTTAAATGCAGATTCTAACTGCTTCATTGAAATCTTATCGGAATTTCCAACTTTACGCTTTCTCGTACAGAAACGGCAATACATACCGCACTGGCTGGTTACCAGGAATAAACATCTATCGGGGTAACGGTGTGTGATATTCGGAACAGGGCTCATTTCATCCTCACGAAGAGGATCTTCAACACCCAAAATATCTTCAAGTTCTATATTATCCGGAACGCATTGATTCCAGATTGGATCGCCTTTATATCTAATAAGATTGAGGTAGTAAGGATTAATTCGCGCTTGAAAAAATTGGCTAAGCTTTTCAGCATCAGACCGCTCAATTTGAAATCTATCAACCAATTGATCAACCGAATGGACACTATCGCGAATCATTTGTTGCCATAATTCCATGTGAAGCCCTTTACGTTGTTAAGTATTTACCGAAGATGACGAGATCATCACCTATTTTATAAAAATCTTTTATCTCTGCCAAAACTACGAAATTATTTTTAATATAAAATTTTCTCGCATTCTCATATATGGGTAGAGAAGAAGTTTCTGCTAATAAAAGTCGTCCTTTACTTTGCAGTACAAATTCCTCCGAATGTGCAAGAAGTTTTGCCCCTATTCCTTTTGCCCGAATTGTAGGATCAACAACAATCCAGTACATATCAAAAACGCCGTTAGTTAGCGCTCTCGGTCCGGTGCAATGATATCCTAATATTGAACCATTCTCTTCATAAACAAATGTATTGTAGTACCCGCTATCAGCGTTAAAAATCGATTCATCAATTAGTTCAATTGCAGTATCTTTTTCTAAGTCGCTGAATTGAGTTACTCTTTCTAAGATATTAACTAATTCTTTTTTGTCGTCCGGTTTAATTTTTCTGATCATTATTGATCCGTCTATAAACGAAATGAGCGAGTCTTTCTAAAAGTTCCAAATAACTTAAGCCGGCTGCAGAAGCAGCGCGGACAAAACCAGAATCTAAACTGATATCCGGATTTGGGTTGACTTCAATCACGAATGGATTTCCATCGTCTGTTAATCTTATATCCACTCTGCCGTAGTCTCTGCAGCCTAACGCATTAAAAGATTTTATTGCGATGTCCTCAATTTTATTTCTAATATTTCTTTTTAAAGGAGCGGGGCAAACTGGATTGCTGAAATTATAATAGACACTGCCGGCAGCCCACTTTGCTTCGTAAGTAACAATTGACGGTAGCCCTGCAGGAAGTCCTTTAAAACTTATTTCCGATATCTCCAATATCTCATCGCCAAGTATAGCTACATTTAATTCTCTGCCGGAAATATATTCTTCCAATATTACGTTCTGAGAATAATTAGAAAATAAAAATTCAACATGCTTTATCAGTTCGTCATGATTTGATACAACGGAAAATTCGGAAATACCAATACTAGCGTCTTCAGTTGCAAGTTTGGCAATTAAGGGAAATTCTAAATTCACCGTCAAATTTTTTAACTGGGCGCCAAAAAGGATTTCCAAATAATCAGGAGTTGGAACGCCTTCTGCTCTTAAGATGTGTTTGGTTCTTATTTTATTCAAGCAATTTCCCAAGCACAATGTATTGTTTCCGGTGTACTCGAATTCAAGCATATCAAAAACACCGGTAACGTAACTTTCGAAATTAGAGTGTCCTTCAATCGACTCAACAAAATTAAAAATTATATCAGGCTTAATCTTTCGGAGTGCATCAATACTTTGAACAAAATTTCCATTGAATCCAAGAGAAGCAACATCATTAAATTTTCTTTTAAGTTCATCCTCAATGGTGATGAGTGTATTCATGAACTCACTCTCGGAAAGGTCAATTTTCTTTTCGTCTTTCCCGACAGATTTGCCAAGATAATTTTCGTAAGGGGAAGCCGGCTCGTTATAACAAATCAATATTTTTTTATCGTAGATCATATCAATTTATGTCGTTTCAAAGCGGCAGCTAATACGCTGTTTATTACTTCATCGTATGATAAACCGCGCGCTCTTGCCGCTTTAGGATAACTGGAGTTATTTCTTGGATCGGGAAGCACACCCGGCAATGGATTAATTTCAATTATATTCGGAATACCGCTGGAGTCGAGCCTCATATCAATTCTGCTCCAATCTTTACAGTCCAGAGCATGATAAGTTCTCAAAGCAGTTTCTTCAATTTTCTCAGTTAATTGCTGCTCAATATTAGCGGGGCAAATATAGATGTCCAAAGGATTGTTGGGCGCGTCTAATATCCACTTGGCTTCGTAAGAGTAAAATGGATTCACACCTTCGGGGAGAGCGGTAAAATCCATTTCTATTATTGGAAGCACTTCTGCCTCTGTATTATTCCCAAGAATAGCAACAGTAAATTCTTTACCTGGCAGATATTCTTCTACCAGCAAGTCCTGTTTATATTGCGACAGCATATTCTCAATTGTGCCATTTACCTGTTCCGGAGATGTAACTAAAGATCTGTTATATATTCCTTTGCTGGAACCTTCACTTATTGGCTTTATAAAAATTGGAAAATTAAACTCCGATGGAATGAAATCTTCGACTTTTTTGATAACCTTAAATTTTGGATTAGGGATATTGTAGTGCGTAAGTACTTCCTTCGCGCGTCCTTTATTCAAACATGTAGTCAGAGTCCACGGGTCAGATCCGGTATAGGGTATATTTAGGAAATCGAGCATTGCAGGTATTTGAGCTTCTCTACTGGTTCCTAATAGCCCTTCCGCAACATTAAAAACTATATCAGGTTTTTCACGTTTCAGGTTTTCAAAAGCATTGTTATCTGCTTCTATCAATACAACTTCATTATACAAAGCGAGAGCATCGCGTAAGGCATTTATAGTTTCCCATGTATCCCATTCGGCAAACATATCATCAAGTTCATCTTTATTGACTTTCGTTGAGTTAAGTAAAGAGGGGTCTTTTTCTTCTGGTTTTATATTGTAAGTTAAAGCAACCTTCAATTTTTTATTTAAGGGAAAAGGGAAAATAATACGCTCCAAAATTTTTTATGCAATATAATTATTTCAAAATTTATTGCCACAAATATATGCAAAATCAATTATGAAAATAATCATGTTATTAAAAAAAATAATTTTATAAAACTAATATGGGTCTTTATTCATGCTATGTTGGAGAGTTTTATATTCTCCGAATAGCAAGCGATTAAATTTTTCTTTATTGAAAAATTTTCTTCTTTTTTTAGCTGCGGGTCAGATTCAATTATCGCTTGCGCTTCTGCTCTTGCCAAAACCAGTAAATCATAATCGTGTATAATGTCTGCAAATATTAATTCCGGAAGTCCGCTTTGCTGCGATCCGAAAATATTACCCGGTCCTCTAAGCTTTAAGTCAATCTCGGAAAGATCAAAACCACTACCAAACTTAACCATAGCTGCCAGCCTAATGGATGCTTTGTTCCGCTCAATCTCTGCGTTAGAAAGATATTCGAAATCTTCACTAGAAAAATCTATCGATTTACCTAATTCATATTTGGACATAAGAATGCAGTATGAGTGCGCTTCACCTCTGCCTACTCGTCCTCTAAGTTGATGAAGCTGCGCAAGTCCAAATCTATCCGCATCGTTGATTAGTATTATGCTTGCGTTTGGCACATCAATTCCGACTTCAATTACGGTTGTTGAGATTAATACATTTATTTTCCCCTCAGCAAACTCACTCATCACAGAGTCTTTTTCATCGGCATTCATTTTTCCGTGAAGAAGTCCTACGGTAATATTCTTTGAAAAATAATTCTTCAATTTTTCATAATAAATTTCAGCCGCTTTAAGATCAATTTTCTCACTTTCCTCAATTAGAGGATAAACGATGTAGCACTGTCTTCCTTTGTCAATTTCCTCTCCAATAAATTTATATATTGAATCAAGCTTATTGTCCTTGCGGTAAACAGTTTTAATGGGCAATATGCCGCCGGGTTTGTTTTCAATAATGGATACATCCAATTCCCCGTAGACGGTCATTGCAAGAGTGCGGGGTATTGGCGTAGCTGTCATCACTAAAACATTTTGAGTTATTCCTTTATCAATCAGCCTTCCTCTCTGCGCAACTCCAAATCGATGCTGCTCATCTATTACAACCAAGCCAAGATTCATGAATTCAATTTTCTCTTCGAATAAAGCATGAGTTCCGATTACAATCAGTTTGGCTTCGCTCTTGAGTTTTTGCAGCGCTGATTTTCTTTCACGTGAAGAATTGCTTCCTGTTACATCAATTACTTCAATATCAAAATCTTTGAGGAAATTCTTGAAAGTTCTGCAATGCTGGGAAGCCAATATTTCTGTTGGAACCATCAAAGCAGCTTGATATCCATTCCCAATTGTAATCAGCATGGCTATCAGAGCAACAAGTGTTTTCCCGCTTCCAACGTCACCCTGTAAAAGACGATTCATCGGGACACGGCTTTCTAAATCACTTCTAATCTCCTTAAGCACTTTCTTTTGATCTTTAGTAAGTTCATAAGGCAAACAATGCAAAAACTTCTTTATTAAATCGGCATTTGTTGTAAAAGGCTTATCCTTCTTTTTACTAAAAATTTTTTTTCTTCTTAGAGCAACGAGTATTTGAATAAAAAATAACTCCTCGAATTTCAGCCTCTTCTGCGCTTTCTTAAGCATCTCGTAAGAAGAAGGCAAATGCATGGTTTTAATTGTTTCAAGGAGTTCCATCAAATCATACTTCTTCAAAATGAAGTTCGGAATCGTATCCGCAATGGAATCGGAATAAATTTCAACAGCGGCGCCGATTATTTTACGTATGCCCAATTCCCCAATGGATTTGTTTTTTATTTTTTGCGGGATAGTATAAAAGGGAATGATTTTTCCGGTATTAAGGAAATTATAATTTTCTTCATCAACAATACGGTCAAAATCCGGGTGCATAAATTGAAGATGGTTGTATTTGGAAATTACCGGCTTGGATGAAACGGCGTAGAATTGATCTATTTGAAATACATCCTTGAAATATTTTATTCCTTGAAACCAAACTAGCTCGAATTTACCCGTTGGATCTGATAGCGTGACTTTGAAAATTCTTTTTCGTCCATAAGAGATCGAAGAGGTATCAATCACTTTACCGATTATAGTTATTTCGCCTGTATAACCTTTAGAAATGTATTCCCGAACTTTTTTTGAATCAAGAATTGTGGAGCGGTCGATATATCTTTTGGGGAAGTAGAACAATAGGTCATAGATTGTATTTATTCCAATTTCACTAAAAAGCTTAGCTCTTTTTGGTCCAACGGATTTTAAATATTGAACGGATTCTAGAATTGATTTCGACATAATAATATTTTAAATAACGGAGGCAAAATAAGAAATGTGAACAAAGGTAGAAAGAAATTAATGTTCGGTTTTAATTTCACGCGTCATCAAATTGAATGTTGCTTTTATAGGGTCGACCTCGTCAAATAAAATTTCGTAAACAGCATCGCAGATCGGCACATCCACTAAATTTTTAGCCGCTAAATCGTGAACCGATTTACAAGTTTCAACACCTTCGGCAACCATATCCATCTTTGCAAGGACTTGTTTTAATGTTTTTCCGGAACCGATTTGCTCGCCGACAAATCTATTTCTGCTATGCTTGCTCATGCAGGTAACAATTAAATCGCCCATTCCGGATAAGCCGGAAAATGTAAGAGGCTTAGCGCCCAATGCAATTCCGAGCCGCGATATTTCAGCAATGCCTCTGGTCATTATTGCCGCTTTTGTATTATCTCCGAATTTTGCGCCGTCAACAATTCCCGCACCAATTGCAATCACGTTTTTTAACGCTCCGCCAAACTCAACTCCAAGTAAATCATCTGAGTGATAAACTCTGAAATAAGAAGTCATAAAAATAGATTGAATCTGCTTGGCTGTGTTCATATCGTTGGAAGCTGCAACAACTGCGGTCGGAATTTTTCTACTAACTTCTTCAGCGTGACTTGGACCAGAAAGGACTCCAATATTGGAATCAGCCAAGTCGGGCAGTTCATCTTTAATAATCTGGGAAACTGTTAGAAGCGAATTCTTTTCGATTCCTTTTGATACGCTGACAAAAGTAGTGTTGTGAAAATTTTTTCTACTAAACTGCTTTAACACGCCCCTTATAAATTGGGTTGGAACAGCAATAATAATAAAATGCTTATCCGTAATAGCTTCGTCAAGATCGTGGGTAATAACTATGTCGTCTGGAATTTTAACGCCGGGTAGAAAAATTTTATTTTCGCGGGTTTTGTTTAAAGTTTTCGCATAGGCTTTTCTGAATTCCCACATAGTAACTGAATTACCGTTAAGACTCAGCAAAATTGCCAGCGTCGTTCCCCAGCTTCCCGCGCCTAATACCGAAACTTTCATTTTCCTCAGCTTTTCTTTTTAGAAAAAGTTAATTGATTTTCTGCTCCTTTAAAGAGCCGGCTGATGTTTGCACGATGAGTAAAAATAACTAAAAGGGCAATAACAATTGAAAAAGGCAGAATCGTATAATATCCGGTAATATCAACGTTGAATACATTTTCACGGATAACTAAAATCAAAGGAATTGAAAGTGCCGCGCTTATTGACCCAAGTGAAATGTATTTTGATATCGAGACTACAATTAAAAAAACCGCAAGCGCTAAAAGCATGTCTATTGTAATAATTGTAATTAGAAAACCCAAAGCTGTGGCAATTCCTTTTCCGCCTTTGAATCCCGCGAAGATTGTCCAGATATGTCCGAGAACCGCCATCAATCCTGCAATTATTTGAACTAAAGTAAAATCATCAAACGGAGTAGCGTTGGCGAAAGGGAAATCGCCAAAATAAAGTCTTGCAATTAATACTACGGCAAGAGCGCCTTTAAGAGCATCTAATACCAGAACTAATACGCCGTACTTCCAGCCCATAACGCGGAATACGTTTGAACCGCCAGCATTGCCGCTGCCGTGCTCACGAATGTCAATTCCTTTAACAATCTTACTTACGATTATACTTGAGGGAATTGATCCAACCAGATATGATAAAAAAGCAATGACTAAAAGATTCAACATATTATTATCCCATTATTTTTGGTAAAGTTAGAAATAATATCCCTCAGATTCAATAGCAATTGCCATATCTCACAAAAGCAATTTTATTATTTCAAGGTCCTCATTGTTAGTCACCTTAATATTAATCGGAGAACCGTCAACAATTACTACTTTGTGTCCATAATTATGAACCAGCATAGATTCATCAGTCCCAATAAAATTTTCAAGATTGGCTTTCTTCATAGCTTCATGCAACAGTCCGAACTTAAAAACCTGAGGTGTTTGAACATAATAAATATCGTTTCTATCCAGATATGATTCTACAGTCTGATTACCCTTCAACAGAGTGTCGCTTGCTTTTATTGCAGAGACAACTGCCCCGTGTTTTTTTGCAGTAGCAATTGCATTTTCGAGTACCGAAGCCGGCAGTATTGGGCGGGCTGCATCGTGTACAACAATCAAATCTTCGGAGTGTGCAGAAATTGAAGACAGGGCATTATAAACAGAATCCTGTCTATCTTTTCCGCCTGAAACAACTTTAATAATTTTATTGAAACCATACTTAGATTTAATATCGCTCAGCAGTTCAAAATATTCCGGCGCCGCTGCAATTACTATTTCATCAACGTGAATTGACGCATTAAATATTTGCAGAGTATAGGCAATTAATTCTTTCCCCTTAATTTGAATATACTGTTTGGGTAAGGATGAATTAATTCTTTTTCCTATTCCGCCGGACGGTATAACCGCTGTAACTTTCATATTAAATTATAAGCATGGCATCGCCATAGCTAAGCATTTTATATTTTTCTTTCAGAGCTTTTCTGTAAGCCTTCATAACAAAATCATAACCGCCAAACGCCGCAGCAAGCATAAGTAAAGTAGATTCCGGTGCATGAAAATTGGTTATAAGCTTTTTAGTTATTTTAAATTCATACGCAGGGAAAATAAATTTGTCAGTCCATCCGTAATTGGCTTTCGCAAATCCTTCCGATGTAACGCTGCTTTCTACAGCTCTACAAGCGCTCGTTCCCACAATAAAAACATTTTTCTTTTTCTCTAATGCAGTATTAATTGCTTGAGCAGACTCCTCATTTATTTCGAAAAATTCAGAATCCATTTTATGTTTTGTAAGATCTTCAACTTCAACGGGTCTAAACGTTCCCAACCCTATGTGAAGAGTTACGGTTGCGATCTTCACTCCTTTTTTCTTTATCTCTTTCAAAAGTTCTGGGGTGAAATGTAGTCCTGCAGTTGGGGCTGCAACAGATCCGTCGGTAGTTGCATAAACTGTCTGGTATTTTTCTCTATCGTCTGCAGTTGCTTCGCGTCTAATGTAGGGCGGCAGAGGAGTGTGACCAATTTTTTCAATAGCTTTGTAGATATCGCCGGCGTCCTCGTTAAATCTTACAGTTCTTCCGCGTGAAGTTGTATTATCAATAACTTCGCACCAAAGTTTATCGTTAAAATAAATTCTGTTTCCTATTCTAACTTTTCTTGCGGGATCAACAATTACATCCCATATATTTTCTTCTCTATTGAGTTCACGCAAAACAAATACTTCTATTTTTGCGTTTGTCCTCTCTTTTTTTCCGAATAATCTTGCCTGCATCACTTTTGATTCATTAACTACAAGCACGTCTCCCTTGTTCATGTAATCGATCACATCAGAGAAAACTTTATGTTCAACGTTTTCAGTTTTGCGATCCAATACCATCATTTTTGCAGAATCTCTAGGATCCGCGGGAAATCTTGCGATAGCAGTTTTTGGCAGATTATATCTAAATTCAGAAAGTTTCATTTACTCTCCTTTATCAACTATGTTGTTGCTTTAAGTTGTTGATTAAATACCGGCGGGGTTTAAGCCGCCGGTGTAATATTATTTCTTTTTTGTTTTTTTTGATTTTACTGAATTTACTGATTTTACTTTTCTTGGATAAAGCAGAGCAGCTCTTGCCGCAGCCATTCTTGCAATTGGAACTCTAAAAGGTGAACAGCTTACATAGTCCAGACCTATTCTATGACAGAATTCAACCGAAGAAGGTTCGCCGCCGTGTTCGCCGCAGATACCAACTTTCAAATCAGGTTTTACAGATCTTCCTTTTACTGTTCCCATCTCAACTAATTGACCAACGCCTGTTTGATCGAGAGCTTCGAATGGATCTTTTGGTAGTATTTCATTTTCAACGTATAAAGGTAAGAATTTACCGGCATCGTCTCTGGAAAGACCAAAAGTTGTTTGAGTTAAATCATTGGTTCCGAAACTAAAAAATTCGGCAACCTGAGCTATTTCGTTAGCAGTTAACGCAGCTCTTGGAAGTTCAATCATAGTTCCAACTAAGTAGTTGACCTTCTTGCCCTTTTCAGCAAAAACCTGGTCGGCAACTTTTCTTACTAATTCTTCCTGAAGTTTAAGTTCTTTAACGTGACTCACGAGCGGAATCATGATTTCCGGATACACTTTGATTCCTTTTTTTGCAACGTCAACTGCAGCTTCAAAAATTGCCCGCGCCTGCATTTCAGTAATTTCAGGATATGCGATACCTAAGCGGCAGCCTCTAAAACCAAGCATTGGATTAAATTCATGCAGCGAATTAATTTTGTTCTTTACCTGCTTAACGGAAATATTTAGAATATCAGCAAGCTCTTTAATTTCTTCGTTTGTATGAGGTAAAAATTCATGCAATGGCGGATCAAGTGTACGTATTGTAACCGGATTACCTTTCATTACTTCAAAGATACCCGCAAAGTCTTCTCTTTGTGACGGAAGAAGTTTTGCAAGCGCTTTTTTTCTCCCTTCCTCAGTGTCGGAAAGAATCATTTCGCGAATGGCAAGAATTCTGTCTCCACCGAAAAACATGTGTTCTGTTCTGCAAAGACCAATGCCTTCCGCTCCGAATTCGATTGCATTTTGCGCTTGATCAGGTTGATCTGCATTTGTTCGAACCTTCATTTGGCGAATGTTGTCTGCCCAGTTCATTAAATCTTTATAAGTCGAATAAACTTTAGATTTTTTTGGATCGAGTTCTTTCGTGATGAGAACCTGAACAACTTCCGATGGTTTGGTTTGAATTTGACCAAGAATAATTTCACCGGTAGTTCCATCGATTGAAATGTAATCGCCTTCTTTAATTACGGCAGGGTGACCAGCTACTTTCATTGTACCCTTTTGGTAATCGATATCAAGTGCGCCAGCGCCGGCAACGCAAACTTTACCCATCTGACGTGCAACTAATGCCGCATGAGAAGTCATTCCACCTTTAGCTGTTAAAATGCCTTCAGCAGCGTTCATTCCTTTGATGTCTTCCGGAGAAGTTTCAATTCTAACGAGAATAACCGTATCGCCTTTGGCAGCCATAACTTCGGCATCGTGCGCTGAAAATGCAACTTTACCCGAAGCGGCACCCGGACCAGCATTTAATCCTTTAGTCAACAGTGATCCGCTCTCGATTGCTTTCATTTTTTCTTTAATGTCAAAGATTGGTCTTAGAAGCTGGTTTAATTGATCTGGCTGCGTTCTTAAAATCGCTTCTTCTTTTGTGATTAGTTTTTGACGAACCATATCGACTGCAATTTTAATTGATGCAAAACCTGTTCTCTTTCCAACGCGGCATTGAAGCATCCAAAGCTTTCCCTGCTGAATAGTAAACTCAATATCCATCATATCTTTATAATGCTTTTCAAGAATTGATCTGTAATGCATTAATTCTTTGTATACTTTTTTATCGTCTTTTTCAAGACGCTCAATCTGCAAAGGAGTTCTTGTGCCGGCAACAACATCCTCGCCCTGAGCGTTAAAAAGATATTCTCCGTAGAAAATATTTTCGCCTGTAGCCGGATCTCTTGTAAACGCAACTCCGGTGCCGGAATCCTCGCCCATGTTTCCGAAAACCATAGATTGAATGTTTACGGCAGTTCCCCATTCAACAGGAATACTGTTTAATTTTCTGTAAACAATAGCTCTTTCATTTTGCCATGACCGTAAAACTGCGCCAACTGCTCCCCAAAGTTGTTCCATTGGGTCTGAAGGGAAATCATTTCCAGTTTTATTCTTGATTTCTTTTTTGAACTGCTCTACTAAGTCTTTCAAATCTTCTGCAGTTAATTCTGTATCGAATTCAACTTTCTTGGCTTTCTTTTTCTTCTCGATAATTATTTCAAAAGGATCGCGGTCGTGTTTATCTTTTGGTTGAAGCCCAAGAACAACGTCTCCATACATCTGAACGAATCTTCTGTAAGAATCATAAGCGAAACGGGGATTATTCGTTTTCTTAATTAATGCTTCAACAGTAATATCGTTTAATCCTAAGTTCAATATTGTGTCCATCATTCCGGGCATAGATGCGCGCGAACCGGAACGAACAGAAACGAGAAGCGGATTAACAGAATCTCCAAATTTTGCGCCCATTTCTTTTTCAACTTTTTTAAGAGAAACGAGAACTTGCTTCTGCAATTCTGTTGGATATTGTTTCTTATTATCATAGTAATACGTACAAACATCTGTGGTAATTGTAAAACCAGCGGGCACCGGAATTCCGATATTAATCATTTCCGCCAGGTTAGCTCCCTTACCACCGAGTAAATTTTTCATGTCTGCTCTTCCGTCGGCTTTTTTGCCTCCGAAGAAATAGACATATTTTGGTGTCTTTTGTTTAGCCATTAAGCTACCTCCAAGTAATTAAATTAATTATTTGTGTTAATTAAAAATTTTAAAAACTTCTGATTTGAACTCATCTTCTTTTTCTATTACCAAATCAATTTTCAAATAGTAAATATCAATATCATCCATGTCCAATGAATAGTTGGTGAGTTTAACCGCATCTTTCTGTGTGGTTAAAACTGAATAGGCATTTGTATCATAAAATTGTTTTCTAATTTTCTGAATCTCCTTTGAAGTATACTCTTTATGATCCGGCATTATCATCTTGTTCGTTGCATCAATATTGTGATTTTCCAGAACTCGCAGGAATGACTTAGGTCTGGCAATACCGCAAACAACCAAACTTTTTTGTCCATGAAAATCCATTATATTAAACTTTTCGTGAGTCTTAACATCATAAATTGCATTAACATCATAATACGCGTGAAAGACTTTTTTATTCTGCAGCATCCTCTGGAATTTTTTGGGCAATTCCTTTTTCTCCGAAAACTTGCGATTAATCAAAACGATGTCTGCTCGGTCAACTCCGCTAAACTGCTCTCTGAGGAAACCAAGAGGAAGCAGCTTCTGTTCAATACTGCCGGATTTAATTAAAAAGTTTTGTTCAAAAATTAGTATGTCTAAATCCCGATGAATCCAGCGGTGCTGATATGCGTCGTCAAGTACAATAACTTCAAGGTCAACATCCTTCAAAAACTTTTTTGCTCCAGAAGCTCGACGTTCGCTAACGGCAGCGGGAACTTTGCATTCATCGGCAACCAAATAAATTTCATCGCCGGCATCATTAACATTTTGAAAAATAGTTTCGCCGTCTGAAATTAGTTTATATCCTTTTGTATTTCTGCCGTAACCGCGGCTTAGCACTCCAACTTTTCTGCCTGAATTTTTTAAAAGTGCGGAAAGATAAACAGTAGTAGGAGTTTTTCCCGAACCGCCCAATGTAATATTGCCTATTGAAATAACTTTTGCATTTACGCGCTTTGCTTTAAAGCAACCGTTATCAAACATCCAGTTCCTGATATTGATAATTGTTCCATACACAACCACCAAGGGCGACAATAATATTTTTATAAAATTAAGCAAAGTTTTCCGCTTCCGAGTTTAGTTTAATCAATTCTTCTTCGCATTCTAAAATTATTTCAGACACTTGTTCCCGACTTAGAGAACTGTCGACAATAATTGGTTCCGAGAAGATAATTCTGCAATTTGAAAAAAAGCTTGGGAGTTCAAATTTATCCCAACTCTTCAAAATTCGTTTTTTACTATAACCAGCGCCAATTAGAACAAGAGGAATATTGGCTTTTTTTGCCGCAACAACAGCGCCCGCTTTCATTTTATAAATCGGTCCCGTGGGACCATCGGGAGTAAATACAATTGTAAAACCTTTTTCAGCTTCATCAACAGCTTCTTCCAAAGCATCTTTGCCGCCATCTCGGCTAGATCCGCGAATTAATTTGTAATTCCATTTCTCAAGTAAATTAGATAAAAGTTCCCCGTCTTTGCTCTTGCTAACTAGAGCAGCGGGATTGTGTCCTCTTAACACGAACCAAGGAATAAACATTTTACCATGCCAAAAAGCGGCTATAAAATTTTTGCCTGCCTTTTCAAGTTCATCTAAAACATTTTTATTAACAATTTCGATTTTAATCGATTTACAAAGAACATTAGCGGCGGTATTTAAAAACGCATTACCTAATTTTCTCAATAATTTTTTCTTGAAACTTTTAACCTTCATTTGAAAACACTACTATTTCTTCGGCTGCCTTTTTAGACGCGCCTGTCGTTCCCAATGCCGCCTTAATCAAGCTCAGCTCTTTTTTCATTTTATTAAGTTCTACTTCATTGCCCAGCAAGTCTGCGCAATAATTAAATATCTTATCGGAACGCAACTCGTCTTGAATAAACTCTTTTACAATGTATCTATCCGCAATAATATTCGGCATCGCTAAATGTTTTATTTTAACAAGAAACTTCCCAATTCTATATGTTAAATCCGTTGTCTTGTATATAACTACAAACGGAAGCCCGAATATAGCTGCTTCCAGCGTAGAAGTGCCTGACTTTATCATTCCAAATTTTGAATACTTCATGAAATCATACACATTATTTCTAACAACTGTAAAGTTCTTTCCGTCAGCATGATTACTAAAAATACTTTCATCAATATTCTGAGCGCAGGGAACAACAATCTGCAAATTAAATTTCTGTGCAAGTCTTTTTGCAGCATCTAAAGCTGCGGGAAAGATTTTTTCAATCTCGTGTTTTCTGCTTCCCGGCATTAAAAGCAAAAATCCTTTTTCACTATCTAAACTATACATCTTAACTAATTCATCTTTATCTATGGATTTATAGTTCTCAATAATTTCAACAAGAGGATGACCAACGTAAGTTACATCAACTCCGAATGACTCATAAAAATCCTTTTCAAAAGGGAAAACTACCAGCATTTTATCAACGCGTTCCTGTATCTTTTTTACTCTTCCTCTTCCCCAAGCCCAAATTTGCGGTGAAATATAATAAACAATATTTACGCCTAAGCGCCTTGCTCTTTTTGCGAAGTTAAGATTGAAACCCGGATAATCAATCAAAACCAAAGTCGGAATATCTTCCTTCTGAATTATTGCAAGCAACTTTTTTTGCGCTTTTCTTATAAATGGGAGATGCTTAATTACTTCAGCAAATCCCAGAAAAGCCAGGTCGCGAATATGAAACTGAGGCATCAATCCTTCGTTAATCATATTATCGCCGCCGACTCCATAAAATAAAAGCTGTGGTTTAATATTTTTTAACGCGGCAATTAACGCTGCGCCGTGTAAATCGCCGGATGCTTCTCCGGCTATAATCATAATTTTATTCAACTCAATTAAATCCAATATAAAATGGTAATAATAAGGGCAACAGCCAGCAGCGCTTGAATAGTTCTTATTTCCGATTTAAACCCGCGCTTAAAATTATACGTTGCTTTCTCTATTTCAGGATCGGAATAAACTTTGAATTTCGGCAGCCATCTGTTCACCGAATTTAGATAACGCTGGAATTTATCTCCGTGTTTAGAAAGGAGATGATCTTCTTCCATAGAAACAATCAGTGTGTACTGAATAATGAAATAGAAAAATGCGGCGATCAAAAAGTATGGGAAAAACGCATTCGACATCAAGCCTATTCCCAAGTAGATTATAATATTGCCTACATACAATGGATTGCGAACAATTCCAAAATGACCATTTACAATTAAAACATCGCATTTGTCCGGATTGACGGTGCGAGTGAAACTACCTGCGTATGCGACTCCAGTCATTCGAATTAATTCACCCAAAACTGCAATAGCAAAACCAACAATTAGTGATGTTGCGGTAGCTTCTTGAAAACCTACTGCTACAATTAATATTGGAATTGGAGTGTAACTTCTATATTTGAATATCTTACGTCTGATTCTATCGAATGTGGGATTATCCCTGAGCATAAACTTTTCTCCTTTTAAGTTCGGCTTGATGCCGTTTTTTCAATCTTTTTTTGTTTACTAAACTGTTTACTCTTTCCATAACATCTTTAAAATTATTGAAAGGGAAGTAGGAAATTCTATTCGCATCACAAAACTTGAGCAAAGAGCGCTTGGCAAAAATGTAATCCGTAAACTGCGCAGGGCATTTATCGGAATATCCATCACCGATGTAAATAGTGAAATCATCCTCCGAGCTATTATTTATTATATGATTTCTCTTGCAGTTAGCGCACTGTGTACATTCTGAATCCGAGTGAGGAAATTCCAAACTAAAATCTGACGGATAATTAATTTTCAATTTATTACTGTAAGCCGGTAAATCGTCCAATTTCGAGTTGAACAGAATTCTGGAGATGTAATAATCAAATCCATCGCTTAAAACAACAACCTCTAAATCGTTTTCTTTACAGAAAGAAATAAAGTCTTGGAAGTAATCGTCAATCTCAAATGAGTTAAGGAATTTGTTGAATTCAATTTCATCGAGACTTTTTATAGTTTCGTACAGCTTTAACCAAAGCTCTCCGGAATTAAGTTTATCCGCCATCCAAAGCTCAATCAGTTTGAATGCTTTTTCGGGATCTCCAAAATTTAAAATTATTTCTTCACCTACGTCTTTCTTCGTAATCGTACCATCAAAATCAATAAATATTTTCAACTTATGTTTCGTCATCTAACTTTCGATTTTAATTGAATCGTTGAATTGAACGGCGGCAAGTTTAGAAATACCTTCTTCCTGCATTGTAACGCCGTACATATTCTCTGCTGAATTCATCGTTCTTTTATTGTGTGTTACAATAATGAACTGAGTGTTGTTACTAAATTCTCCCAGCAGTTTGGTAAACCTATCAATATTCGCATCGTCGAGAGGAGCGTCAACTTCATCAAGGATACAGAATGGACTGGGCTTAACTAAGTAAATCGCAAAGAGCAAAGCGGTTGCAGTCAGCGTTTTTTCGCCTCCTGAAAGCAGCTCAATAGATGTTGGTCTTTTACCTTTTGGTTTTGCGAGTATTTCAATTTTTGCTTCAAGCGGGTCAACATCCTCTTGAAGTAGTAAATCCGCTTCATCGCCGGGATCAAAAAGAGTGCGGAAAATATTAATAAAATTTTCTCTGATCTTCTGAAAAGTATCGATGAACAATTCCTGTGCGGTGTTATTTATTTCGTGTATAGTTTTTATTAAATCCCTTTCAGATACAACCAAATCGTCACGCTGTTTCTGTAGAAATTCAAACCGCTCCTGTTCTTCTTCAAACTCGGAGTAAGCTAAAAGATTTATTGGACCCAGAGATTTCAGTTCGTGCTTCAGGTTCTGGACTTCTCCGGTATTATCAATAAAATTAAACGCATCCAAATCATCAAACGCCTTCAGTTCCAACTCAATCGCATACTCTTCTTTAATGTGATTCAGAAGGTTCTCAACTTTCATCGAAAGCTGATTCAATTTTATATCAACTTCATGAAGCTGGTCAGAAATATCCTGTCGTTCGTTTCGATGATTGTTTAATTCCTTTTCGTATTTAGCGGCTTCCTGTTTAAGTGAATCCAAAGCTGTGTTAATAATTTTTTCTTCATCGGCTAACGCCTGCCTTACGGAATATACTTCATCATAATCAATCTGGTATTCCTCAAGAAGATTTTTAATTGTAAGCAGTTCTTCCTCAGTAGATTGTATGTCCTTTTCACGGCGTTCGATTGTTAGAATAGTTTTAACTTTATTTTCTTCCGCGCGTATAATAGAATTTTCTGTGTTAGTCAAACTGCCTTTTAGTCTTTCCAACTCAAGTTCTTTTCTGTTGTTCTCGGATAACGCGACGTTGTATTCGGTTTCAATTTCTTTAAGCTTGGTTTCAATTTCGTGAAGCTTATTATTAGATTTTTCTTTTAGTATTGTGTTTTCATCGATTAACGCTTTTAAGGACTCAATTTCTTTATTGGTATGATTAGCTTCAGCAACTAACTGATTAATTTTTCCTTGAGTTTCGCTAATGAATTCCGAGTACTTAGTTTTCTCAAATTCTAATTGAGATATCTGCTTCTCAATATTATTAAACTCATTAAGCAGCACCTTGCCTTGATCGGAAATTACCTTCAAATCAATGGAAGAAAGTTTTTCTTCTGTTTCCTCTATCAACTCCGAAAGTTTTCTAAGATTTGCTTCGTAAGAAGGATATTCTTTTATCAAACTTTCCAGATGCTGCTTTCTGCCGAATAATGTTTCGTCCAACTTTGGAGAGGAACCCGCTTCAACTTTACCGTCGTTCTGAATTAAATCTCCATCGAGTGTAGTAAAAGTAAAGCGAGGATATTTACTGATGAGCCTCAATGCAGAATCAATATCTTTTGCAACAGCAGTTCTGGCTAAAACTTTTTTGAAATAGGGCTTCCATTTTTCGGCGCATTTAACAAATTCGTGCGACCAGCCTAAAAATCCTTCTTCCTTGGCAATCCTCTCTGCCTTTCTACTCAAAGAGTAATCGTAAATTTTTTCGGGAAGCGTTTTGCTGTTCAAATTGGAATGTTGCAGTAAATAAAATGAAGCTTTGCCGAGGTCATTTTCTTTTAAATAGTTGATTGCCTTTTTAAGGTCGTCAAAATTTTCAATCAAAAGATTATTAAGAACTTTTGATAATCCGGCTTCGAGAGCAAACTTAAATTTTTCTTCCGTATCGCCGACATCCGCGAATAATGTTTTGTCCTTGTTAGTCCAGTCGTCATTTTCAATAAGAACTTTTGAGCCTTTAGAAACGCCCTCCAAATTTGTAATCATTGTTTGGAGCAATTCAATCTTGTTCTTAAGATTCGTTAAAACGCCTTTTTCTTCTAGTTCTTTATCTTTAAGCGAAGTAAGCTTTTTTTCGAATGCCTCTTTCTCAGCGATTTTTTTAGAATATAATGTTTCTGTTTCCTCGATCTTCGTTCTTATCGCATCTCTTTCATTACTTAAATCCTCCAAATAACCAACAGTTTTGGCAATATTATCAGTGGTTTTCTGAATTATTGAATCTAGTGTAACGATTTCATTATTAGTTTTATCAACTGATTTTGATAAACCGTTTAAGTTATTTTCCTGTGAGTTGATAAGTTTGTGTATTTCAATAGCTTCTTCATTCTTAGATTTTAAAACTTCTCTTTGCTCTTCAAATGAATTTTTCTTTGTTTCGATTACAGATAATTCCGAAGAGATGTCATTCTTTTTTTCTTCTATCTGAACCTTGATCTTATCTATATCGGTTTTTGCAATATCAATAGATTGATCTGTTTCCTGCAATTGATCGTTTAATTCAGAAAGATCTTCACGATATTTCTCAATATTGCGCTGTAAGGCTTTTTCCCTTTCTTCGGTAACAGAGATATTCTTTTGAACATTATGAAGTTTTTCAGTCTCTTTTGAAATTTCGTACCGCTTGCTTTTTAGGCGGGATTCTATTTCTGTTATTTTATCTCTAAATTCTATCAGATTCATTTCAAGATTTCTGATTTCGGAATCGATTAAATTTTTTCTTTCTGCAAATGAAGTATGTTTTTCATCAAGCACTATTTTACTGCGAGTTGAATTTGCATATTCTCTTTCGGCTAAATCCAGCTCCTTTTCTCTAAGCGCAGATTGGAGTTGATTATATTTATCGGCTCTTTTTGCTTGACGGCTTAAAGAGCGCACATTCTTTTCTACCTCGGCGATGATATCGTTAACGCGGACAAGATCGGATTTCACGTCATCAAGTTTTTTTAATGATAATCGTCTTCGAAGTTTGTATTTATTAACGCCAGCCGCTTCCTCAAACATGTATCTGCGCTCTTCTGCTTTATTGCTGAGGATGGTTTCAATCATTTTTAATTCGATCACAGAATAAGCATTTGTGCCCATTCCGGTATCCATAAACAAATTTGTTATGTCCTTTAGGCGGCATACATTTTTATTTAAAAGATATTCACTTTCGCCGGAGCGGAAAATTCTTCGAGTAATTGTAACTTCAGAATATTCCGTCGGCAATACGCCCTGGTCATTCACAAGAGTTAGTGAAACTTCCGACATGCCCATTGGTTTTTTATTACGCGTTCCGTTGAAGATCACGTTTTCCATTTTATCGCTGCGAAGCGTGCTGCTCTTCTGCTCACCGAGACACCAGCGAATTCCATCCACTATATTGGTTTTTCCGCATCCATTGGGACCAACAATTCCTGTAATTCCTTTAGTAAAATTTATTACTGTTTTATTGGCAAACGATTTGAAACCGAATATTTCTAACTTCGATAGATACAAGAATTATCCCTTAAATAAATTGATATTGTTTATATGCAGTAATTATGAATGAAAGCGTTGAACTCTCTAGTTGGAAATAAAGGAGTAAACCGCTAAACAAAATCACTAAAAATCCGATTGTGTAAAAATATGCTGTTGATCGGGAAATATCGAAAATCACATAAATCCCTTTTATAATTCTCTGCACAAGCCAGATAAAGTAGACCACCAAAAAAATATAGATATAGAGATTTATGGTATCTGCGATCAGAATCTTATATAGAACTAGTTTAATAGGGAGTAATATTGTAAGAGGTAAAAATGACCAAATTACCATGTAATAAATGTTCGAGAATAACACCTTAGTCTTCGTAAAAAAGGAAGCGATCTTAAGCGTCAAACTAATAATAAAAAATAAGCATGCCGTAGCAACACTGAGATAAATGAACGCTTCTACAGGATTCCAAGACAAAAACGATACCAAATTGATTAACCATGGCAAATCAAACGATATAATAATTTTTTCTAATAGGATATTATTTTTTAGAAAGTACAGTACATTTATTAGTAAAAGCCCATGCGCACCTGCAAGTATTAACATCAAAGCGTTTGTATGAAACCCTGATAGAATTCTAAGATCGCGGATATCTGCAAAAAAATTATAAGGTCTAATAAGAGCTCGCGTTGCGTCTTCTCTGAATTTCTTTTTAGAATTAATGAGCAACCCCATCGCTATGGCAAGTATCAATCCCGTCATTACAAAAAAGATGGGTGAATCATCAATCTTAGTTCCGATTGGAATTGCTACACGCGAACCGTGATTCAATTTACTTTGAAGAACTTTGTAAGAAATATTGTTGGTGTTTTTACCTTTTGACAAAACGCCCAAAGAGTAATGTTGATTTTCATTATAGCCGGCGTACAAAGATTTAAAATCTCCGGAGTAATCGAATAATGAATTGATTACGACTCCGGCAATTTTATTCTTTCTGCTGAAATCAAAAGTATTTTCGAAATACTTTGCCTGCGCTTCCGGTGAGTTCGCATGTAAATATCCGCTCATACTCCCGTGAAAAAGAGGATAACTTGCCTCGCTAATAAAAATCTTGGAAGCGCCGATATTACTTTCACTTTCGTTTATTTGCAACTCATCTGCATACAACTCAATTCCGTACAAATCGAGTCCGCATTCAGAATTTGGTCTTCCCGCAAAAGATGCATAAACAGGTTTTGAAGTTAATTCCTTAAAGTTGTTGGCAGCAGTTTCAAGAAATCTCATGTGGAATTCGGAATCAGGAATGAATGAGCTGCCAAGTCCTATTGCAAGAACAGAACTATAGCTATTGTACTCTTTAACAAAAGTCTCAGCTAACTTTGAAAATCTATCTGCAAAATTCCCATTTTGGATAAATGATTCGGGCAGTGAATTTAAGGGAAGTTCTATTAGCGCGAACAAACCAAGATTACGGCACATTTCAAGAGCCACCGGATGCGGATAATCTTTTGCAAATCGAACAGTGTTAAAACCCGTTCTTTTAATTAAACTCAAATCATCGAGTAAATCATTCAAATCGGCTAAATACTTATCATCGCTAAGAGAAGTGTAATATGTAGTTCCACTTATCTCGAAATTCTTGCCGTTTAATTTTAATTGATCGCCCAAAGTAATGGAATAAAGCGGAAAACTTTTAGTGTATTCATCAACCTTATTCCCATTTGCAAGTAAAGCCACTGTGACCGAATAAGATTTGGGTGATTCCGGAGACCAAAGCTCCGGATTCTTAATTTCAATTGGGACGTTTAATTTTTTCTCAATATTTGCCAACGCTAATTTAGTGCGGCTCACTTCGTTATTATTCGGGTCAGTTACTTTTATTTCCAACTCAATTTTTTCTCCCTGGTGAATTTTGAATTCCTCAGAAGAATTTTTCATCAAATCAATTTTAGCGTTTAGCTTAGCAGAAGAAAAAAGATTATCGAATTGAGCGTCAACCGAAGCGATAATGATAGAAATTGGAGGCATAATTTCAAGGAATATTTCCTTTGTTATACCGCCGAATGATTTTGGAAATAAAAATCTCTGGGCAAATGGAATGGTTGTCTCGGAATCTAATTCATAAGAAACTTTGATTTTAAGAATGTTTTCGCCGCCAAAGATTAACAATTCCTGAGGTAGATAAACAAGATAGGGAACGCTGCTGGCGCTATTTCTATTTATCGAAAAATCATTTAGAAAAATTTCCGCTTGATTGTTGATTCCCAAAATGTTCAAACGGTAAACTGAGTTATCAGTTCCATCTCCAATTATGTTGAACGAACTCTCGTAAATAATAGATTCGCTTGAAACAAAAGAAGAAGGGATCGCAATTTCAACCTTTTGTGAAGGATTATCTTCGGGATAAACTTTCCAATTGCTGTTTAACGATATAATTTTTCGAGTTTCGGAGCGATTAAGAAACGAATTGTAATATTCCAGATTTTGATTCGGCAGAAGCTGCTTGAACTTAATTTGAGCAGAAAATGATTGAAATGAGATTAGGCATGCAATTAGTGCAAAAAACTTCAAGTTTTTCAACTTATCCTTCATGAAAATATTGGAAATAAAGATTGCAAATATACTAAAAAAAGGAGGGCAAATCAATTAAATGGAAGTATGTAAACCTTGATTTTACAACAACTTAAAAGAATTTTTATCAGATCACAACATAATAATGCAACTTATTCGAAAAGAGGAAAAATTTTGTCTTCTTTGCTAAAAATTAAGAAGTACCCCGAAAATATCGGGGCAATCAAATCTTAATAAGCCGCTTTAATTATTTCTAAAAATGAAGCTGAATCTAAGCAAGCGCCGCCAACAAGCGCTCCATCAATATCCTCTTGTGACAATAATTCTACGGCATTATTCGGTTTAACGCTGCCGCCATATTGAATCACCAAATCGTTAGAAGCGGATGCTGAATACAATTTTTCAATAAGAGAACGAATAAACTTATGAATTTCCTGTGCTTGCTCTGGAGACGCAGTTTTGCCAGTGCCGATTGCCCAAACGGGTTCGTATGCAATAATAATATTTTTCAAATCGTTCTCATTAATTCCAGCCAGACCGCCTTTTATTTGTGTCTCAATTACCTTTTGAGTAATTCCTTTTTCTCTCTCATCAAGGGTTTCACCAACACAAAAGATTAGTTTAAGACCGTCTGTGAGAACGGCTTTATTCTTCTTGTTAATAGTTTCATCGGATTCATTAAAAATTGTGCGCCTTTCGGAATGTCCCACAATCGCATATTCGCATCCAACACTTTTTAGCATTTCAGTGGAAATTTCTCCGGTGAAAGCGCCGCTTTTTTCAAAGTGAACGTTTTGAGCGCCCAACTTTACAGGAGAATCTTTAACTAAAGTATAAACCGTTTCCAAGGAAGTGAACGGAGGACAGACTATTACATCCACATTGTCATTTTCTGACAAACCATTTTTAATTTGAGAAACTAATTTGATTGAATCGCTAAGATTCAAATTCATTTTCCAATTTCCAGCAATAACTTTTTTTCGCATCGAAGACTCACACTATATTTTAAATAAATTCAATTATACCGATTCAACTCTTCTAATTCCCGGAACTTCGCGGATGAGCGCGCGTTCCACACCTGCCCGCAAAGTCATTTGAGACATTGGGCATCCAACACAAGCTCCTTTTAATCGGACTTCAACAATTCCTTCACTAGTAACATTTACAAGTTCAACATCTCCGCCATCCGCTTGAAGATAGGGGCGAATTGTTTCTAAAGCATTTTCAACTTGTTCATTGATTGATTCGCTCATTTCATTTCCTAATTCTATTTTATTAGTTATCTAAAACAATTTCAATTTTAGGGCTAACTGTTTTGCTATTCACAATGCTAATTTCGGCAGCGAGATTTTGACTAATCTCTTTAATTTTCTTTGATTCTGCCGATGAAGGGAAAGCGTCTACAATAGGGCGCCCCAAATCTCCGCCTTCTCTAATTCTCGAATCAATGGGAATACCACCGAGGAATTTCACGTTTAATTCATTAGCCAATCTTTCTCCGCCGCCGGAACTAAAAATATCGTATCTATTTCCTGTATCGGGCGCTATGAAATAGCTCATATTCTCAATAATTCCAAAGACCGGAACGTTAACCCGATTAAACATTTTTAATCCCTTTTTTGCGTCAATTAACGAAACATCCTGCGGTGTAGTAACTATTATTGCTCCGGTCAAGGGTATAGTCTGAACTAATGTAAGTTGAATGTCGCCCGTTCCAGGAGGCAAATCAAAAACCAGATAATCCAAGTCTCCCCAATTAATATCAGTCATAAACTGCTTAACTGCGCCGCTTGCCATTGGTCCTCGCCAGATAACAGGCGCATCGTCTTCGATTAAAAATCCAATCGACATTAATTTAACGCCGAATTTTTCTAAAGGAATCATTTTTCCGGTATTTGGATCTTGATAGATTTTTGGTTTTTCGGTCAGTCCAAACATTAACGGTATACTTGGTCCGTAGATATCTGCGTCAATTAAACCGACTGTAGCGCCCTGAGATGCAAGAGCTATCGCAAGATTTACAGCAACTGTGCTTTTACCAACACCGCCTTTGCCGCTTGCCACAGCAATTGTATTTTTAACTCCCGGTAGAATTGCATTTTTTCTTTCATTAGAATGCGAAACCACGTTTGAAGTCATATTCACATTTAGTTCTGTTATTTCCGGAATATCGTTCTTTAATGCCGCAATGCAATCATTCTGAATTTCATCTTTTAAAGGGCAAGCCGGAGTTGTTAGTTGTATGTCAACGGAAACATTTGTTCCATCGATTTTTATATTTTTAACCATGTTTAGCGTTACTAAATCTTTATGCAGATCGGGATCGTCCACTTTTTTTAAGGCTTCAAGAATTCGATCCGTGGTAATATTACTCATTAAAAATCCTTTTGTTTTGAAAAGCAAAATTAAGAAAATTATTCATGGATAGCATTGATTGCTGCAATTAATCTCATGTTTTCTTCTTTAATTAACGGTTTCATTTCAAAAATAGCCAAAAGAAGACACGAAGTCCAAAAAATAAATTCGAGACGTGTTCATTTCCCAACGATAGCTTGCTATTAAAGAAATGCGTGGTTATGTTTATCATAAATAGAAATGAGATTGTTCTTAATTATGAACTATCATATAAGAATTTTTATAGAACTTTGTGATCTCAGATTTTTTAAATTCTTATTACTTTGACTAAAAAACAGTATTATTCACGAAAAACAATATGAATACAGCGCTAGTAAATTTGATAATTGGAATAGTTATAATTGTTGCCGCAATGTTGGTATTCTGGCCGGATAGGGGATTGATCAATTATTTCAAAAAAAAGAAGCTCGATAACTCCCGCATTCTTTTGGAAGATTCATTAAAGCACATTTACGATTATGAAAACCGAAAAGTAGACTGCACCATTGACAGCATTGCCGGATGTCTTTCTATCGGAAGCGAAGTTGCTCATAACATCGCGCACAAGCTAATGAATTTGGGATTGATTCATCCGTTAAAGCGATCAATTAGTTTAACCGAAAGCGGACGAAGCTATGCCCTGAAAATAATTAGAATTCACCGTCTCTGGGAAATGTACCTCGCCGATCAAACCGGTGTAGACGAGAAAGAATGGCATACCCAAGCTGAAAAAATTGAGCACATTTTAAGCGAAGCAGATGCCGAGGAATTGGCATCACGAATTGGTAATCCTATTTTTGATCCGCACGGCGATCCAATTCCTTCAAGTGAAGGCAACATACTTGGCGACAGGGGTAAGCCATTGACTTCTTTTAGCGAGAAGGAAAGCGTTAAGATTGTTCATATAGAAGATGAACCGTCCGCAGTTTATTCAAAGCTAGTTGATGCAGGATTGTACGTTGATCAAAATGTTTTTATTGAAAATATTGCTAACGACGCAATCGAATTAAATATTGGCGGAAGATTAAAAACCATAACTCTTCCGGAAGCTTCAAAAATTTCTGCTGAGATTAGTTTTGAATCTCAAGAAAAAATTACTGCTTCACAATCAACGCTGGCGGAAGTTAAAGTGGGCGATTCGGTTATTGTTGAAAGTATTTCGAAGCAAATTCGGGGGCAGCAGAGAAGGAGACTGATGGATTTAGGAATTGTTCCAGGAACGATAATCGTACCTATCATGGAAAGCGTTGGAAAAGATCCGGTAGCTTATAATATTCGCGGTGCGCTGGTTGCATTACGAAAACTTCAATCCAATCAAATCTTTATTAGACAAGATAGTTAGGCTAAACGATGGCACAAAACACAAATTGCGAAACCTGTCCGGCGCATAATATCCAAAATCTCAAAAAGCTTGGGATTGATATGGCTAATTTTAATTATGTAATTGCTCTAGCTGGAAATCCAAATACGGGTAAAAGTACAGTGTTCAATAATCTTACCGGATTAAGGCAGCACACTGGCAATTGGCCAGGTAAAACAGTTTCGCGCGCAGAAGGCGGATTTGCTTATAACGACAGTAGGTATAAACTGGTTGATCTACCGGGTACATATTCGCTTCTTTCCACAAGCACAGATGAGCAGGTTGCGCGGGACTTTATTCTTTTTGGGCAGCCCGATGTTACGATTATTGTTGTCGATGCAACAAGACTTGAAAGAAATCTCAACTTGGTTCTTCAAGTTTTAGAAATTACCGATAGAGCGGTTTTATGTTTGAATCTGATGGATGAAGTTAGAAGATATAAATTGAAAATTGACGTTAGAGCGCTTTCCCGAGATTTGGGAATCCCGGTTGTTCCTGCAGAAGCTAGACAAAAAGTTGGCATGCCCGAATTACTGAATTACGTTGATCAAGTTGCGAAAGGGGTTTATAAATGCAAGGCGTACCGCTTTAAAAACTTACCTGCAAATGTTGAAAACGCAGTAAATAAAATTAGCGCTCAATTGTCTGAATCGTATCCAAATATTCCTAACAGCAGGTGGGTTGCACTGCGGCTTTTAGAAGGAGATCAAAGCATTATTGACGCCGTAACAAGCGGAGATTTGGGCAAAATAATTCAAAGTGAAATGGGGAAAGAGCCAATTCTTGTTCAGGAATAAATATGACTAAATTCGATAAAATTATTAATACTGCAAACGAATTAAGATGGGAAATAGGCGATAATGTTCACGATTCTATTATCGAATCGATTTACGCTGATGCAGCCAAAATAGCGGATAAAAATGTTACTTCAGAAAACAGAGAGCAAGTTCCAACTTTCGATAGATTTGTTGATAGACTGGTAACCAGCAAATGGCTTGGTTTTCCGATTATGTTTGCGCTGCTTGCTTTAGTATTTTGGCTTACAATTGAAGGCGCAAATTATCCATCATCAATGTTAGCTTCTTTACTTATTGATTCATTTCATCCCGTTTTAAAATCTTTAGCCGCAAGCATCGGTTTAGCATGGTGGATTGACGGGCTTTTATTAGATGGAATGTATTTAGCTATGGCGTGGGTTATAAGCGTTATGCTTCCGCCAATGGCAATATTTTTCCCCATCTTCACATTACTCGAAGATTTTGGATATCTGCCTAGGGTTGCTTTTAATATGGATAATCTGTTCAAAAGAGCAGGAGCGCACGGAAAACAAGCTCTTTCTATGAGCATGGGATTTGGATGTAATGCCGCCGGAGTTATTGCCGCAAGAATTATTGATAGTCCGCGCGAAAGAATAATTGCAATTATTACTAATAATTTTGCCTTATGTAACGGAAGGTGGCCCACACAGATTTTAATTGCATCAATTTTTATTGGTTCGCTAGTGCCGGCGCATTTAGCAGGTTTCGCCTCTGCGGGAGCGGTTGTTTTTGTTGCAGTGTTCGGAATAGTTATGAGTCTTGTTGTTTCATGGGGATTATCCAAATCCGTTTTGAAAGGAGAAGCCTCAGCATTCAGTTTAGAATTACCTCCATACCGCCCTCCGAGAATTCTTCGAACTCTTTACACATCTTTAATCGATAGAACAATTTTTGTGCTTTGGCGGGCAATTGTTTTTGCAATTCCTGCGGGAATGGTTATTTGGCTTGTTTCTAATATTACTATTAGCGATATAAGTTTGGCTGAGCATTTTATTAGCTGGTCAAACCCTCTTGGGCTGCTGCTTGGATTGAATGGAGTTATTCTTCTTGCTTATATAATTGCGATACCGGCAAACGAAATTGTTATACCTACAATATTGATGCTCACGGTTATGAGTTCCGAAATATTTGGTATTGGACGGGGAAGCGGAGTTATGTTTGAGCTGGATTCTGTAAATGCAACTGCAGATATTTTAATAGCCGGGGGATGGACGACTTTAACCGGTATAAATTTAATGCTGTTCAGTCTATTGCATAATCCGTGTTCAACAACAATTTATACGATTTATAAAGAGACAGGAAGCCTAAAGTGGACAATGCTTTCTACGTTTCTGCCAATTGTAATGGGAATAGTCCTCTGCTTTTTTGTAGCTCAAATTTGGATGCTTTTGGCTTAGGATCTTTCTGTTTCGAATTTCGGATTATTTTTATACACAAAATCCATCAGCCATTCCTGCGAAGAGACTTTATTTTCAGTATAAACAGAATGGTTATTCACAAATCTTCCATTGGGCAGAAGTATTCTTGATTTAACATTATCCAGAAGAGAAGGATGCAAAATGGTTTCCTTAATGTAATTTAAAATGTCTTTATCATAAACAGGAAAAACCGTTTCAACTCTTCTATCTAAATTTCTCTGCATTAAATCGGCGCTGCTCAAAAATATCTTTTCATCTCCATTATTAGAGAAGTAAAAAATTCTTGAGTGCTCGAGGAATCTACCGACAATGCTCCTCACTTTTATATTATCACTTAAGCCCGGAACCTCCGGAACAAGGCAGCAAACGCCGCGAACAATTAAATCAATTTTAACACCCGCATTCGAAGCATCATATAAAGCCGCGATTAATGTCGGATCAACTAGAGAATTCAATTTAAAAATAATGTGAGATGGATTTCCATTATTAACGTGTTCAATTTCATTATAAATTAAATCGAGGAATGATTCTCTAATGTTAATCGGAGCAACGAACAATTCTCTGTATTTTTTTTGCTCAGAGTATCCGGTCAAGAAATTAAATAGTTCAGAAACATCTGCGCATAATTTCTTATCGGCAGTAAATAATCCAATATCTGTGTATAGTTTAGCAGTGGAAGCATTATAGTTTCCGGTTCCCAAATGCACATAGCGCTTAACGCCGTCGCTTTCTTTACGCACAACAAGAGTCATTTTGGAGTGAGTTTTTAACCCGACTAATCCGTAAACAACGTGAACGCCGGCTTTTTCAAGTTCGCGCGCCCAGTAAATATTGTTTTCTTCATCGAACCGAGCTTTAAGTTCCACTAAGACTGCAACCTGTATTTTTCTCTCTGCAGCTTCAATCAAATATCTAATTATCGGGGAATTTGATCCCACTCTGTACAAGGTCTGTTTAATTGCCAACACATCAGGATCATTTGAAGCTTGCTTGATAAAATCAATAACAGGAGTAAACGAATGAAACGGGTGGTGAAGCAGAATATCTTTCTTTTTAATCAGAGTGAAAAGATTGTTGTCATCTGCAAAAACATCCGGCGTAATGGGATGAAAAGCTTTCTCCTTAAGATGATGGAGAGGAAGACCGTACAGTTCCATAGCCTGACTCAATCCCAATGGCCCATTAATTATGTGAATTGCCTGCTTACTGATTTGAAGGTTTTCAGTCAAAGTTTCCAGCATGAAATTTGGCATATCTTTTTCTACTTCCAGTCTAACAACAGAACCGAATTTCCTTTGCTTAATATTCTCCTCAATCATTTCAAGCAAATCATCTGCTTCATCTTCCTGAATTTCCAAATCTGTGTTTCTCGTAATCCTAAATTTATGGGCGCTTAGAATTTCATTGCCGGGGAATAATATTTGCAAATTCTGCTTAATTAAATCATCAAGCCAAATGTATTTTACACAAGACTCCCCATTACATTTTTGGGGAGGAACAATATTATCTATTCTTAGCAGCCTTGGAAGTATAGTAGGAATCTTTACTCGTGCAAAATGTCTTTCGCCGTTCGGTTTTTTAACCAGAATTGCAAAACTCAAACTCAGATTTGAGATGTATGGGAATGGTCTGCCTGGATCGAAAGCGAGAGGAGTTAGAACGGGAAAAATTTCTTCGTGAAAGTAATTTGTTAATACATCTTGCTCATCTTCACTCAATTCATCAAATTTTGTTATATAGATTTGATTTATGGCGAGATTGGGTATTATATAATTATTCCAATAGTCATAAATTTTAGTGAGGAGAGGCTGTATTTCCGTTTCAATTTTTCTTAGTTCTTCGTTCGGCGTTAATCCATCAATCTTAGGATCAATAATTTTCGCGCGAATTTGCTCCTTTATACCGGAAACTCTAATCATGTAAAATTCATCGAGGTTCGAGAAGAAAATTGAAATAAATTTTATTTTATCCAACAGCGGAAGGTCTTCAACAAAAGCCTCATTAATTACGCGTCTATTAAATTCAACCCACGAGAGATCTCTATTAAAGAAATTCTCGGGTTTAAAATATTTTTTAAAATTATTTTTATCCCAATTCATGCTAACCTTACCCACAAGTGTCTGCAAAAATACATAAAACCGTCTACAATTTCCGAAAATATGGTGTTGTCACTTTTTCACAACAGATGAAAAACTCTCTAAATCGTAACTTATTATTTTATCAGGAATCGGTAATCGATTTATTTTAACTCCAGCAATTTGAAAAAATTCCTCAGCAAGAGTATCATGATAATCGGTGAATATATAGATTTCCTTAATCCCTGCTGCAATCAAAGATTTTGAGCAATTAGTACAAGGCATATTGGTTATGTAAGCCATCGCTCCATTTGTGTTTACACCGTGCGATGAACATTGAAGAATTGCATTCATTTCTGCATGAATTGTACGAATACAATGATTATCAACAACTTTACAGCCTGCATCTTCGCAATGATCGTCGCCAGGAATAGAACCGTTGTAACCGGTTGCTAATATTTGCTTATCCTTTACAAGTACGCATCCGCAATGCATTCTCGGGCAGGTTGCTCTTTCGGAAACGAGCATTGCTACTTTTAAGAAATATTCATCCCACGAAGGTCTTTTAGAATATGATGACAAAACTCCTCCATATATGCTGAATTAACAGACCGCAAATATACGAATACTGTACCGAAAAAGAGTGTCTAAGACGATTCCATTGCATCTGATTCAATAATTGCAGAGATTTTATCGCGGCTATTTGAAAATTATTTTTCTTTCCGGAGAGTAATTTGAAAAGTAGTACCTTCTTCCAGCGAGGAATGTCTAACAAAAATTCTCCCTTTATGGTAATCAGCGATTATTCTGCGGCTTAGACTTAATCCTAAACCCCAACCCCTTCTCTTAGTGCTGTATCCTGGTCGGAATACATCTTTTCGCCTTTTAGCCTCAATTCCTTTACCATTGTCAATAACTTCAATGTAGATTGACTTGGAAGAATCGTGTATCACAACTTTAATAAATCCGTCTTTCTTTTCAATTGCATCAAGAGCATTTTTAATAAGATTTTCAATCACCCATTCAAATAAATCAATATTCAATTTTGCATGTGAAGAAGTATTTCCTTCAAGAGTTAGATTGACTTTATTGGAAAAATTTGGAATACGTCTTTGAAAATATTCGATTACTTTGGAAATTACATCGTATACATTTTGCTCTTTCAATTCCGGCTTTGAACCAATTTTTGAAAAACGATTTGCAATTTTATTCAGTCTAATTAAATCATCATCAATTTCGCCGGAAATATCAATTACCTTGTCGGCATTCGTATGATTTAGTTTTAAAATCTCGTTCCATCCCATCAAACTTGAAATTGGGGTTCCCAATTGATGGGCGGTTTCTTTTGACATACCAACCCAGATGTTGCTCTGTTCGTTTTTTTTAAGGTAGCTGAAACTTATATACGAAATTAGAATAAATATCAACGCGAAAATAATCTGCAGATACGGGTAATACCTTAAATTACTCACTAGCTCCGAATCGCCGTAATATATTTTATTCAGTAGAATAGCATCATCATACATTACCGGAATAGGAGGGTGCAGCGCTCTTAGTTCTTCAATTTTTCCTTTAATGAATTCAATCTTTTCAGATTCGCTGAGCGTTGAATCTATTTCAAGGTTACGGATTCCACCGCCTAAATTCGAAAGAGTAAAAACATCGTTGGCATCTGTTAAAATTAATGGGAAATCGATTTTCTTTATCACATCGAGATGAAAAGTAAAATCAATATCGGTTAATTTTGGGTTTGCAACATATTCCAAACTGCTGGCAAATAATTCAACGGTTTGCTTTTCTCTTTTTTGAAGTCGATTAACTAATGATTGAGTATAAATTAAAGTGCCAACCGCAATAAAAAGTCCGATAGAAAGCAAAAATAATTTGATATGTAAGGAGGCAGGCCCGCCGCTCATTTTCATAGTCGGTATCCAATTAATTAATTCAACTTATCCCAAAACTTCTATAGCCATAAATTAACAAAGTTCTGTTCTGAAAGAAATGATAATATCTGTCCTATAATTGAATTGTTTGGCTTCTTCTTGGACCAATGGATATAATGCTTATTTCAAATCCGCTCTTTTCAGAGATAAATCCAAGGTAGTCCTTTGCCTGCTTAGGAAGAGAATCATAATCTTTAACATCAGTAATGTCTGTATTCCATCCAGGAAGTGTTTCGTAGATAGGTTCAACATTCTCAAGAATGTCTGATGAAGTCGGGAATGATTTTAATAGTTTTCCTTTGTAATTATATCCAACGCAAACTTTGATTTCTTCAAAGCCGCTCAATACATCGAGCTTTGTAATTGCAACACGCTCAATTCCATTTATTATTCGGGAGTATCCAACTAATACAGCGTCGAACCAGCCGCATCTTCTTGGTCTGCCGGTAGTTGCCCCAAACTCGGTTCCAACGCTTCGCAATTTTTCGCCGGTTTCATCGGTCAATTCAGTTGGGAATGGACCCAATCCTACCCTTGTGGTATATGCTTTTACGATGCCAATTACTGAATCAATTTTTGTCGGCGGCAATCCTGTTCCGGTGCATGCGCCTCCCGAAGTTGGATTCGAGGATGTAACGTAGGGGTAAGTTCCATGATCAACATCGAGCAAAGCGCCTTGCGCGCCTTCAAGTAAAATTGAGGCGCCTTTTGAAATCTGTTCATGAAGATATGCGGGAACGTCTTTAATGTACTGATCAATTGCTTCGTCAAATGCGAGATATTCACTAATTATTTTTTCAACGTCCAACTCTTCGTGATCGTAAATTTTTTTTAGAAGAACATTTTTCTCTTCAAGATTTTGTCTTATTTTTCTTTCGAGCTCACTCTTATTCAACAAATCAATAATTCTTATGCCTTTACGCGCATATTTATCAATGTAGCAAGGACCAATTCCTCTGCCGGTTGTCCCGATTTTTTGAGTTCCCTTTTCGCTTATTGAATCAAGCAACTTATGATAAGGCATAATTAGATGAGCATTTTGACTGATGAATAATCTGCCCTTAATTTTAATATCGTTTTTCTCTAAGAATTCAATTTCATCAAGAAGCGCCTGCGGGTCAATTACAACGCCATTACCAATAACGCAGATTTTGTTTTCGCGAAGAATGCCCGAGGGGATTAGATGAAGAATAAATTGCTTTTCTCCGATTTGAATTGTGTGACCGGCATTTGCGCCGCCTTGATAGCGCGCAACAATATCGAAACGGTCACTCAAAATATCAACAATTTTACCCTTTCCTTCATCACCCCATTGACTCCCAACAAGAACAGACACACTCATTTAAAAACTCCCGATTAAATTAGGCAGGAAAAATAAAGCTCCGGTAAACATTCCGGAGCAATTAAAAATCATAAAATAATTATGTGAAACTTTTTACAGCTTCATCAACCGAATTAAAATGCTCGAAAATGGTAATCAGTTTAGTTATAACCAAAAGACTATTAATCTTTTCAGTTGCATTGGCTAATTTGAATGAGCCCCCGCCGTTTTTAACGGTTGTAAACCCGCTGATAAGCATACCGAGACCGGTGCTATTCATAAATTTAACGTTTGCCAAATCGACCACAATATTCTTTTTGTTTTCGTCAATTAGAGAATGCAGAAGCGTTTGAAATTCCTGTGCTTCGGGTCCTCCCATTACATTGCCTTTTAATTCAAGAATTACGGCACCGTATTGTTCACGAGATTTAATCTTCATAACAACTCCGAATTAGTTTCTATTTATAAAATTGGCTAACATATAATCCTAAAAATGAGGTAAAGATTTTTCGAATAATTATTCAAGAATAATTATATTGGTCATCAAGTTATTGAATCTACTTATAAAAATAAAGCTGAATTTCTTTTTTAGTTAGTATTAAATAAAGAAATTTATCTTTGAGAAAAACACCTTTCGGGAACTTAGCTAATAAAATATCGTCTAAGAAATGAGTTTAAACAACATACAAAGTGAATCTGAATCATTAAATACCGAAGATCCGGATTTTGAATTAATTCGGCGGTATAATGACGGAGAAGACGCAGCTTTCGAGAAACTCATCAATCTGCATAAAGATAAAGTGAGGAATCTAATTTACCTTACTCTTGGTGACTCGGATTATGTGGACGATATTTCTCAGGATGTTTTTATAAGTGTGTTCCATAAACTCAAGGATTTCCGTTTTGAATCAAAATTCACAACATGGCTATACAGAATTACTGTTAATAAGTGCCGGGATTACTTAAGAAAGAAACGGGTGAGAAGTATTTTTACTCCCATAAAGGATTCTGAATATGAGTTATCCGTTAGAACACACAACGAAAATATGGATATTCCAAGATTAGTGAGAAAGGCGATAGAAAAATTACCTGAAAAGTTGAAAGTGCCATTGATATTGCGAGACATTGACGGACTAAGCTATAAAGAAATTGCTGATAGTTTGGATTGTGAAGTCGGGACTATCAAGTCAAGAATTTTTAGAGCGCGTGAAAGTTTGAAAATTATTTTAGAACCATATCATAGAGAATTATCAGCCTAGATCATGTTAAACACGGATAAATATCGCTTCTGGATAAGCATTAGAAAGATGCTTCCAGGTATTGCGCTTATTATGCTGACCATTGCTTTAATGATTTTTTTTAAGCTCAATGAAGATGGTTATCAAAATTTACAAAGCGAAGCTGTCGATTTAGTAAGTGCGTACACCCAGAATCTTAAGCCAATTTCCGAAAGAACAGAATTAACAAACGAAGACATTTTTAATTTTGCTCTCTACAAAAACATTCCGATCGATAAAGAACAAAATAGAGCTTTACGAATTGAGAATGATTTGGGAGGAAATGAGTCCGTAGTCGTTGAACCGATAATTTATAAAAGCGGAACGAGAAACTACGATAGTTTTTTACAAAAGATTAATGCTTCGAATGAAGATAAACGAATTTTGGATTCTGCAATAGGTTCTTATAAGAAAAGAATTGATTATGCGCTTCTACTGAATGAAGATAACACTGTGGCAATAAAAGCGGATTTAAGACTAATTCAGAAAGCTCTTAGCGCAGATATATATGAATTGGGCAGCAAAGTGTCCGGATTACAATCTTCAAATTATTCGTCAAATGAATCTGGCAAGAGTAATAAAATTAAAGAGCAAATTGCGCTATCCGAAAAAAAAGATTTTATAAATTATATTGTTATTGCTGAGGATACAATTCTCAATATACAATGTACAACTAATGAATCTGATCTAAAGCAGGGAATCACTAAAACTCCCGTAAAAATAAAGCAGATACCCATTCCTGCAATGGAACATTTAACATACACGATGGATAATAAATCCGCTAAAGTATGGCTTCCAGCAATGGATTTTAAACTGCACGCTCTGCCTAAATATGATAGTTTGATATTGGCTCTAGAAAGTAAAACTAAACCAAGCAAGGGATTAAACATCAATTTTGGATCTGATGGGGAAAAAAGTTTTAAAATGAGCATTAACAGTCATGAACTTGATTCAGCGGTCAATTTTGCATTTGAATTAAATTTAGAGGGACTGGAGAAATTATCCGAGAAATCAATCGGCGGACTCACTGAAAAGAGAATAGAGGAATGGGCAGATTTCGGTGCAAAGATCGACTCGCTGTCAAATGTATTTCATATAAGCGCCGGAGATACTTCCATAAAAGTTGAATTTAAAAACCTAACAGATCAGATAAAGAAGTTCAAGAAAGACAAGAGCAAATAACGCTTCACAAATTAAGAATTTGATTAATTATGATTCAGACAAATTAATTCTGCGCTATGAAAATCCCTTTTAGCAATTTGAAAAGTGAGCGAAAGCTTGAATACACAATTTTAATTGCGATAGCGCTATTTGTTTTCAAAATTATTTTTCCCGTCTCAAATACATTTATTCTAAAAACAATAAACGAAATTTTGGTTTTTGCCGAGTTTTATTTTGGATTTCTGTATGCCACAGATTTTATTGCGCCGAGAAAAAATTCTCCCTTATCTATTGTCTTGAATTCAGGTATTCTTGCAGCAGTTATTTTCTTTATTGTGGCGGTGTCATCAAGTCTTTTTGATATTGAGGATGTATTTTCGGCTGTTTCGAATTTTATTACATCTATTTTAACCACACTGCTTTCTTTCGTTTTCATAGGCGCGCTGATTTATATTTTTTCGGTTTTCAAAGAATTGTTTTTTCTTCAACAGAAAAAAGATCCGCAAAAATATTTTAACGCAATGCTCATATTTATGAGCGCCGCATTTTTCGCAAGTTCCATCGCAAAATCAAATCCCGAATGGAATTTTGCAAATCTCACTTTTTATTCGGTTGCGCTGGTTTTAATTTCTCTTAATTCGTTAAGAGTATCGTGGATTGCATTCTTATCAAAAAAGCAAAAACTGTTTTTACTGATTATTTCCATCATTCTATCGCTGTTGTTCGGGTTTAATTTTGGGCTCACTTTTGACAATAGCTTCATAAATAAAGTTATCATCAACTTTTCTCCCGGGCTGCATTTATGTCTAAATCTTGTGATGATTTACGGCACAATTTATTTTGGGGTAATATTCTTCACAACATTATTCCATTTGCCAACCGCAGAAGCATTCGATCGTAAAGCTGCGGAAGCATCATCACTAATGGACTTGAGCAAATTAATTACACAGGTTTTTGATTTCAAAGAACTTGCTGATACGGTAACATCGGTAACAACCAACGTTTGCAATTCGGATTCTGCATGGCTGGTAACTAAATCCGGAAGCGGAACATTTGAGTTGAATTCGGTAAAAAACATTGGTTTTGTTGATGCAAACACCATTACCGAATGCCTTCTCTCTGAAGATTCTATCGATGAAAATCAAGTAACTTCGATAACTGCCGAGATGATTGAAAGGAAAGCGAAAGATCAACTTATTCAGTCCGGATTAAAAGCAGTTGTTATTGCCCCTCTTAAGGCGCAAGGGATAACGAATGGTTTCTTATTCACTGGTAGAAAACAAAACTATAATTTTGATGAGGATGATTTAAAATCAATTGAAGCCTTTGCAGATTATGCAGCAGTGGCAATGGAAAACGCCAAACTGTTGGAGCAGTCAATCGAAAATGAAAGAATGGAAAGTGAGCTAAACGTTGCAAGGGAAATACAAAAGAAATTGCTTCCTCTAAGTACTCCTAAGTTTGATAATTTAGAAATTTCAGCATTGTTTATTCCGGCTCTTGAAGTTGGCGGTGACTATTACGATTTCTTTAATCTCGGCAGCAACAAACTTGGGTTTGTAATAGCAGATGTTTCGGGGAAAGGTATTCCGGCTGCTTTTATAATGGCGGAAGTAAAAGGCGTATTTGAATCTTTAGCTAGACTGATTAGCAGTCCAAAGGAACTTTTAATAAAAGCGAATGAAATTCTTAAACAAAGTCTTGATTCTAAAGATTTTGTTACTGCTATCTACGGCATTATTGATGTTGAAAAAGGGAAGCTGGTTTTTGCTAGAGCTGGGCATGTTCCTTTGCTGATGTGCAGAGATAATCATATTCAGAATTTAAGACCTGCGGGCATCGGCATAGCTTTAGATGACGGCAGAGCGTTTGAGCCTAATTTACATGAGATGGAAATTGAATTAAATAATAACGATATTTTGACCCTCTTTACTGACGGAATAACAGAAGCAAAAAATTTAAGCAACGAAGAATTTGGATCTTACCGATTCGAGAAAATTATTAAAGAAAATTGCAACTCAGATTTAGATAAATTATCAGATAAAATATTAAGCGAGATTACTGTGTTTTCAAAAGATAAGCCGCAGCATGATGATATTACGCTGATATTGTTCAAATGGAATTTTAATAACAAACCAGCCGGAGTTATTTAATGTCAGACTTCAACGTTTTAACGAGAAATGTTGGGAAAGTCAATGTAATTGATGTAAAAGGATATCTCGATGCCCACACTGCTCCCGAACTGGAAAACGAGTTTAACAAACTCATTCGGGGAAGCAAGTATAATGTCGTGGTTAATTTCAACGACTTAACTTACATAAGCAGTGCAGGGTTGGGCGTTTTTATGGCGTATGTAGAAACTATGCGTGAAAACAATGGAGATATCAAATTTTCCAATATGAAAGACGATGTCTTTAACATTTTTGACCTATTAGGATTTCCCGTTCTATATGAGTTTTTCAAAGAGGAAGGGGAAGCGATTAAAAAATTTAATGATCTGAAATAACCCTTGAGCACGAAAATTTCAAATAAGGAATTAAAAGTTTCCAGTAAAACGGAAAACTTAGCGGCGATAAGAGAATTCGTGAGGGATGCGTCCGCTCAAGCTGGGCTTAACAGCAAAAATACGGATAAAATTGTTCTTGCGGTTGATGAAGCATGTTCGAATATTATTAAACACGCATATGCGTATTCCGCCAATGGAAAATTGGAAATAAAAGTTAAGTCGGAAAAAGAAAAAATTTCTATAACTATTGTAGATCACGGGAGTCAGTTCGATCCGAGTTTAATTCCCGAACCAAACCTAAAACAAATTCAAGAAGAAAGAAGAGGTGGAGGTTTAGGAATGTTCTTAATGAAGAAATTAATGGACGAAGTTAAATACACCAATCTCACTAAAAATAAAAACCAAGTCGTTTTAGTCAAATATCTGACTTAACCGCCATGCGTGATGCCCAAAACATTTCTGCTTTAGGAAGTTTATCCACGTTAGTGGATTTCGGAAGATTGATAAACTCTAACTTGAATTTAGATTTTGCTCTTAACAATTTGCTTTTTACGTGTCTTGGCAAATTCCATTCTACAAAAGGATTTATCGCATTATTCAAGAACAGAGAATATCTTGAGATTTCTTCTTCAAAGGGAATTAGCGAAAAAGTTGTTTGCAGTTTTCCCAGAGTTCATGCCGATTCAGTTAATGAAAATGAGGAATTAAAAACTTTTCTTGAAAGGAATAATTTTGAAATTAAGCAGGAAATAATTTACGGGCATGATATAAAAGGTTTTATATTTCTCGGAAAGAAATTAAATAAAAATGAATACACGGTTCAAGATAAAGAATTCTTAAAAACCCTTGTGAACATTGGTTCTTCTGCGATTCAAAACTCTTTGATAATTGACGAATTAAAGGACGTAAATAGAAATCTGGACGCAAAGGTAAATCAATTGAGTTCTCTGTTCGATTTGAGCAAAGAGTTCAGCGGCGTATTAGAGACTCAAAGAATTGGAAAACTTTTAGTGTTCTCCATTATTGGGCAACTGCTGGTTTCAAAGTTTGGAGTTGTAATTTGCAGAGAGGGCGGATTCGAAATACTGGAAAGTAGAATTCAGGATGAAATTCTTGTCGATGCTCTCAAATCATCCGAAATAAAAATTGTTCAAGATTTTATTGACGAAGAGACAATAAAAAAGAAATATAAAGCTTTGTATAAAATCGGCATCATTTTAATTGTGCCGATGAAAATAAAATCGGAAATCAAAGGATTAATTCTTCTAGGCAGTAAAAACACAAAAATGTCTTACACACAATCGGATATCGAATTCGTTTCATCGCTTGGAAGCATCGCAATTACCTCAATAGAAAATGGAAGATTATTCGAAGAGGCGCTTGAGAAAAAGCGGCTTGAAAAAGATTTAGAGATTGCTCAGAATATTCAAAGGAATTTACTTCCGAAGAAAATGCCGTTGTTAAATAATTTTGAAATTGCCGCATACAATAATTCTGCGCGACAGGTCGGCGGAGATTATTATGATATTGTTCGCCTTGATAAGAATAGAACACTAGTTGCTATTGCCGATGTTTCAGGGAAAGGGGTTCAAGCCGCTCTGCTTATGGCGAATCTGCAGGCTTTTTTGAAATCAATTTGCAAGCAGAACATCGAACTGCATGAGGCGTCTAACCTCATAAACGATTTGGTCTCGGAGAATACAACGGACGGAAGTTTTATCACTTTTTTCTGGGGAATTTTGAACGATGATACTTTGGAATTCCAATACGTAAATATGGGTCATAACCCTCCGTTGCTTGTGCGAAAAAAAGAAATCACTAAACTCAAAATCGGCGGAATGATTCTTGGAGTTATGCCAACAATGATTCCATATAGTTCCGAGAAAATTGAATTGCAGAGTAATGATAATTTGATACTTTTTACGGACGGTATCACCGAAGCTATGAATTCCAAAATGGAAGAATATAGCGATGAGAAATTTGAAAGTTACGTTAAAAAATTAGGGAATTTATCGGCGGAAAAAACAATTCACTCTATCATAAAGGAAGTTGAACATTTTACTGAAGGCGTTCCTCAATCCGATGATATAACTAGTTTAATAATAAGAGTAAAATAAAGATTATGCCAAATACAAACCTCATAATGAACATATTCCGCAAGAGAATGATTTTGCCGTTTACAATCATACTGGCGCTGCTATCATTAATTAATTTCTATTTTATTTTTGAGGTCACTCCACAGCCAAATGATGAATGTCTTTGGATTCCTAAAAAAGGGGAGGACGGAAAAGCGCATTTTTATTTTGATGAAGTGAAATTTCAAGGCGTCACTTGGAACGCAGGTATTAGAGACGGTGATGAACTTATCGCAATTAACGAAAGAAAAATCACAAACGTTTTTGTGGCAAATTACGAATTGAACATGATGTTCGAGGGAGATTCTGCGCTTTACAAGATTAGCAGAAACGGATATGAATTTGAGACAAAAGTTGAAGTAAAAAAACTGATTCAAATCGGGGGATTGTCTTTTGCAATACTAGGGAGTATTTGGCTGATAGTTGGACTGATTGTAATGTCTGCAAAACCTGATGGGCAGACGCAAGTTATATTCTACAGACTTGGCGCAACTATCGTCCTATTTTCTACGTTCAATTTATTACTTCAGCAAAATACAATTAATCCTTTATTCGATTATCCGCTATTAGCCGCAATAATAGATAACATGTGGTCGTTTGGCGCTGCATTTCTTCCTTTTGTAATCGTTCACTTTTTCTGGGTCTTCCCAAAACCTAAAAAAATAATTAATAGAAGGTTTACAAAAAAAATATTGTACGGTATTCCTACGGTTATATTTTTTGCCTTTTTGATACCAAAGATAATTTGGTTTTATCCAGAGGGGACTTCTCCAAATTTTTACTATGCCGTTTATTATCAGCTCACAATGTTAATTTTGTTAATTGCCTCTATTACGGGGCTTATTTCATTATTCGCCAGCTATTTGAAAATAAAGTCTGCAGTTGAACGAAATTCAATCTTCGTAATACTTATTTCTTATTCAATCGGAGTTGCTGCGATAATTTACATTTCGGTAATTGGGGCGGTTCTAAATCCCGCTGCAAGATATAATGCGCCAGAGTACTTTTTGCCGTTCATACTAATATCTCTATTGCCAATATCATTTGCCTATTCTATTTTTAAATATTCTTTGATGGATGTTTCCGACGTTATTAAAAATACGATTTTATACGGTACTGCGACTGTTGCTGTTGCAGCAGTATATTTTTTCGTGATATATGTACTTGGTCAATCTGTTAGTAGTGCAATTGGAACTGAATATCAGGGTATAATTGCGGGAATAATTTTTATAGCGTTCGCGATGGTGTTTCAATCCACAAAGGATAAATTCCAAGAACTACTTACCAGAAAATTTTATCCAGAACAATTTGTATATCAAAAAGTGATACTAAAATTTTCGAATGACATTTCAACAATAGTTGGCTTGGAAAATATTGTTGCATCAACTTGCAAAACATTTGTTGAAGCGCTAAAGCTCAATGTTTTTGGGATCGTCCTTTCGGATCCGGAGACTGGTTATAGTTTTCAGGAAGGGAAGGGAGTAGAAGCGGAAGGATTTAATTTTATCGTCCATGAAGACGAGTTGAAAATATTCATGCAGTTAAAAAATGAAATCAATCAGCCGATTGTAATTGAGCACACTGAGTTTGAAAAAGTATTCCAGAATAAACAGTTGTTCGAAAGGAATAAAATTTATACTGTTATACCGCTTCTTATTAAGTATAAAGTCATTGGCTTTTTATTGTTTGGTTTGAAGCATTCCGGTTCTAAGTTTGCTGGAAAAGATCTGGAATTACTCTCGGCGGCAGCTAACCAAACCGCTGTATCGGTAGAAAACGCAAGGCTGTACGAAGCGGAAAGAGACAAATTAAAAATGGAACGTGACCTGGAAAATGCCCGTAAAATTCAAAATAGTCTTCTGCCGAGTGTATTTCCGGAAATTAAAAAGCTTTCTTTAAGCGGGATTATGATTCCTGCGATGCAAGTGGGCGGAGATTATTTTGATTTAATTAAAGTGAGTGACACAAAACTTTTTGTAATTGTCGGCGACGTTTCGGGTAAGGGATTATCGGCATCGTTTTACATGTCCAAATTACAGACGATGATGCAGCTTTACGCAACTGCAGAAAAATCTCCAAAGCAAGTTTTAATGGAAGTGAACAAAAGAATATTCACGAGTATTGAACGCAATTGGTTTATTACAATATCAATCGCCTTGTTTGATACGGAAAGTATGAAATTGACTTTTTGCAGGGCAGGGCACACGCCGCTGATTAAAATAAATAATAAGTCTCTTGAATATTTTACTCCTGGCGGTATCGGAGTCGGTTTGGAAAAAGGAAATATGTTTGATACCACAATCGAAGAAATGGAAATCGATTTGAATGCGGGGGATTTCTTCACAATTTATTCCGATGGAATAACAGAAGCAATGAATAAAAATAGAGAGCAATATACTCTGGAAAAATTTTCAACGCTTCTTAAGAATTGTTCAAATCTGCATCCCAATCAGATTGAAACCGAAATAATTAATTCTATAAAAGAATTTCAAGGTAAAACGCCGCAGCATGATGATATTACGCTGGTTTTAGTTAAGGTAAATGAATCATAAAATTAGCCCGCCATCCTTCAACAATTATCATATGGCTTTTTCTTAATCTTACTCTTAATCATAATCATAATCATAATCATAATCATAATCATAATCATAATCATAATCCTGGTCCTAATCATGGTCAAAGCCCACTTTCTTAAGTTGTTGCTGCTAATATCATATTAACGATGGTAGGATTTGAAATAGTTGTAAACAATGGCTATTTTAACGTTACTAACATGAAAAAATCTATTTATATAAATAAATTATTTGTAACTTTAGCCAACTCAAACAAATTTTCTAACCAATTAATTGGAGGTAATTATGAAAAAACTTTTATTTGTTTTATTATTTCTGTTTGGAGTATCTTCTTTGTTCGCACAGCTTACAACTGAGGCATTTTTCAACAGAAGTGTGCTGGATCAAAATGATTCAGAACGTCCTTGGGCTAAGGGTGGAATTAGATCAGTACATATTGGTGGTGATTTGGATGGTGATGGAAAAGTTGAGATAATCGCCACGGACTATTCTAATGGTGGAAGAGTTCATGTTTTAGAATATGTTGACGATGAAACACTAGAACTGGTTTGGTCCTCACCTGTTGATTTAACAAGAGTAAATGCAAGTACTCCCCGTTGGGTGCAAACTGGTGATTTAGATGGGGATGGAAATATGGAAATTATCTTTCCATTAGGACCAAGATTTACAGGCGGAATTCAAGTTTATGAATACCAAGGTACGGATAATGATTATGGCACATCTACCATTATAGATTTTCCGGCTGATATTCATACTGGTAATGGTCATGGAGCCTATAGGATGGATAGGGAACGTGGAACAGTCGCAGATTTTGATGGTGATGGTCAAAGTGAGTTAATTCTTACTAATGCAGATAATAATGTATACATTCTCTCTATATTTGGCGATGCACCAGGATTTGCCCAATGGGAAGTTGAAGGTGGAACTGTAGCGAATAATACTGGTTCATTATATGGAACTATTGCTCAATGGCATTCAGTTCCTGCAGATATTGATGGTGATGGTAGTCTTGAAATTGTAAATCACAATTGGAATTTTTTTGGCTTCAGTTCAATTGACCCAACCGGTCCAAACACATATACCTATCCGACTGAACCCAATACAGGTGGGGGAGTTGCAGGACCTGCTTATATGGAATTTTTAAGAGGAGAAGATATAGACGGAGTGGGGTTCATGGGAGTTGCTGTAGCTGATGTTGATGGTGATGGGAAAGATGAAATTGCGAGCGTAGTTTACCCTGATTACAGCCTTTCTATTTTAAGTCAGCCTACAGGCGCTAATGGAGTTTACATATGGGATGATCCAGCAAAGCTATCGAGAATCAAAATGAGATGGGACCTAAGTGTTACTGGTGATAGTATAGCACAGTTTTGGGGATGTTATGCTGCGGACTTGAACAATAACGGTCGTGATGAGATACTAGTTGGTGGATTTTATGGGGAAAATGTTGTTGCAGTAGAATACAATGGTACTGGAGATATTCTTGATGGAAATAATTATGATGTGAAGTATTACTTTGGCGGTGAAAATAAAGCCGATACTGATTGGGAAGAAATAATCATAAGTGATTCTGTGGGTATTATTGATACGTTCTATTCACTTAACGCTTGGGTTAGCCCGGGAGTGATGAAAATGACTTCTGGAGACTTGATAGGTAATGACAGTGTCGATGAACTTGTTGTTTGTTATCAATCTGGTTCTTATTCGGGTTCTCCTGTTTATGATTCAACAAATGTAGTTCGAAGAACGTGGAATGGTACTTCGTGGGACGAAACTGAAGCAAAGGTTTTTAATGAACGTAACATTCAGATTAGAGTTCTTCAATATAGCGGTGGTACTGGCGTTATAAGAACTTTGAATATTGCAACTCCCAATGATTATGTTTTGGAACAGAATTATCCGAATCCGTTTAATCCAACAACTTCAATTAGATTTTCACTTCCAATTAGTAAAGCAATCTCGATTGTTGTTTATGATATGCTCGGAAATGAAGTTAAAACTTTGATTGACAACGAAGAATTCAGCAAAGGTTCTTACGAAGTTACATGGGACGGAACTAATAGCGCTAACCAAAAAGTAGCTTCCGGAAATTATATTTATACAATGAAATACGGAAACTTCAGCAAATCAGTAAAAATGACTTTCTTGAAGTAATTTGATTTTACAAATGGGCTTATTCAATTTTGAGTAAGCCCTTTATTTTTGAATAATACTCTTCTCGCAGAATCCCCATCACATAGAAATCGATATAATCATTATCGCGGTACATGGCGCTGCGTAAAGTTCCCTCAATCTTAAAACCTGCTCGTTTATAAGTTTTTACACCTTTCTCATTTTTAGTGCTCACGTGAAGTTGAACTCTGTTCAAGTTAAGAACATCGAAAGCATATTTAAGCATAAGTTCGGTAGATTCTCCGCCAATTCCTTTTGACCAAAATTCGGGATTGTAAATAGCGATATAAAAAACTGCAGCGCGGCTTATGTAATCAATTCTTACAAGCGCAGTCTGCCCAATCGCCTCGTCATTATCGGAAGAACAAATCGTAAATATTTTTGTATGCTCGTCCACAGTCATTTTTTGCAGTTCAGATTTTATTTGACTTGTCGTCAGCGGCGAAAATAGGAAGAGTGATTCAACAATTATTGCGGAATTTTTCCCTTCGTAAACTAACTCAAAATCCTCTTCAGTTACAGGACGTAAATACACTCTTTCGCCTTCTAAAAATTTTATGGGTTTCATATCGTATTAAATTAGTTGCAAATCATTTTTTGTAAAAACTTGAATATAAATAAACTAAAAATCACGAATAAATTAAGAAAAATTATATCCGTGGGCATTAAAATTTTTTACCAAACATAATAAATTATTGCATTATGGACGTAATAATATTACTTTTACATCAGTTTTCAAATCTGGATAACCCAGAATAATATTCTTGAAATAATATCCTCTGTATCAAAGGTATGACAATTATCTTTACGGTAATATTCGGTTTTCTAATTTCACCTCGAAAATATTACAATATAATTAATAATAAATTCCCTTCGCTTTTCAATTTATGGAGGTTACATGACGAAAAAGTTATTGTTGGTTTTAAGCCTTTTTTTAATCCCGCTTCTTGTCTTTGGCGGAACAACCGGTAAAATTTCGGGAATGGTTACAGATTCTGAAACCGGTGAAGCTTTACCAGGAATTAACATATTTCTTGAAAACACAACAATGGGCGCTGCAACAGACGCTAACGGAGATTTTGTAATTATCAATATTCCTCCTGGCAATTACTCTGTTGTTGCATCTGGAGTAGGTTTTCAGAAAAAAATATTCACCGGCGTTAAAGTCTCTGCAGATTTTACCACGAAGCTCGATTTTAAAATGTCCACTGAATCTATCGAAGTGGAAACAGTCGTTGTAAGAGCCGAGGCAAAGATGGTTAGAAAAGATTTAACCTCCTCGCACACTGCTATTGATGCAGCTCAAATTGAAAATCTTCCTGTTGAAAACGTGAACCAACTGCTAATGCTGCAGGCTGGTATAACTGTTGGCGTTGGCGGATCGATACATATTCGCGGCGGACGATCAAATGAAATCGCGTATACGGTAAACGGCGTTTCGATTTCAAATCCGTACGATTACTCGCCTTCGATTTCAATTGCAACAAATGCGATTCAGGAACTTTCTGTAGTTTCGGGTACATTCAACGCAGAATATGGCAACGCGCTTTCGGGTATTGTAAATACAATAACTAAAGAGGGCGGTTCAAAATACAAAGGCAGCTTTTCTTTTTATACAGGTGATTATATTTCCTCTTACGATAATTTATTTGATGGAATAAATAATATTGATCCTTTGAATAATACTGTTACCGAAATGACTTTGGGCGGGCCAATTCCGTTCTTAGAGGATAAATTTACGTTTTTCCTTTCCGGTAGATATGACGACGATAACGGATATCTTTACGGCGTTAAACAGCATACAATCTATGATTCGGTTTATAAAAATTCGCTGAATCCAAATGATATAAGAATTGCGGCAAATGGTAATGGGAATGCGGCGCCAATGGATTCATCGCATTCTTTGAGTACAACTTTCAAACTTACATTCAGCCCATTTTCAACGATGAAAATTAATTATGATGTATTGTTTTCTTACTCTAATTATAAACCATACGTTCATGATCTAAAATATAATCCTGATGCGGTGAACAATTATTTTTCAACGGAATTGGTTAATTCGTTAGAGTTACGTCATGCCATAAGCAGCTCAACGTTTTATTCTCTAAGGGCATCATATAACTATGATGATTTTAAGCGATACCTATTTCCGTTGCTCGATGGAAATGGAGATGAGGTTAACTTTACTGCCGGAGAAAGTCTTGACGGTTTACACGTTGATCCGAGATATCAACCGGATTTCAAATCTACAACTCGTGCCGCGCCCGTATCGTTCAGTTCTGGCGGGACTTATCAAAGCGGCGGGCAGTCACATTTCTATCAAAACACGGTATCTGCAGGATTAAAATTTGACGTTACCAGCCAATTCGATAAACAGCACGAAGTGAAAGCCGGACTGGAGTTCAGAAATCATCAACTGGATTATAATTACTTTGATATATTAAGAGACACCACTGTGTATCTTGTTCCCACAATTGCTCCTGAAGCAAGCAACCGAAATAATGCGTACACTAAAGAACCAATAGAATTTTCGGCTTACGTTCAAGACAAAATGGAGTTTGAGGACATTGTAATTAATGTTGGTTTACGTTACGATTACTTCAATTCCAATTCGAAATATTCTACAAACGTTTTTTATCCCAGCCCAAATGCGCCGATTATTCCTTCTTATATAAATAAGGATGAATTGTTAGCCGATGCAGATGCTAAGCAGCAGTTGAGTCCGAGAGTTGGAATTTCGTTTCCAATAACGGATAGAGGAATAATCCATTTTTCGTATGGACACTTCTTCCAATTACCTTCTCTCGCTTATCTATACTCCAACTCGGAGTATGAATACAGTTTTGGAACTCCGACTTACGGAAATGCAAACTTGAATCCCGAAAAAACAGTTTCATACGAACTGGGATTGCAGCAGCAGCTTTTAGATAATCTAGCTTTTAACGTAACCGGTTATTACAAAGACGTAAGAGATTTGTTGGCTTCGCAGCAAATAAGAATTAGCGGAGATGAAACTTACATTACTTACGTGAATAAAGATTATGCGAGTATTAAGGGAATTACATTTTCACTTACAAAAAGACGTACTCCAGAAGATATGCTTGCAGCAACTTTGGATTACACTTTCCAAATTGCTGATGGTAATGATGTTGATGCCGACGCATTCTTTCTCGATTTATCCTCCGGTGATCAAACTGAAAAAGTACCTGTTGCATTGGGATGGGATAAAAATCATCAGTTGAATGCAACAGTTTCTTACGGTGAGTTCAATAGCTGGAATGTAACTCTCGTCGGTAGAATTGGAACCGGTTTGCCATACACACCGGAATTATTCGGGCAGCAGGTTACACTTGAACCGAACAGCGGCAGAAGACCTTCTCAATCTCGCGTTGATCTTCTTGCAGAAAAAACACTGAACATTTTTGATTTCGATGTATCGTTCTTCGTAAAAGTATACAACTTGTTCGATCAACTCAATGAGAACTCTGTATATGCAAGTACGGGAAGATCGAATTACACTTTGGACTCGGTAAGAGGTTCCGCAATAGAAACCGATTTAATTGCCGCTCGAATTCCGGAAGTTCATACTTCTGCGGAAGTTTACACGCGTCCGGATTTCTATTTACCGCCGCGCGAAGTTAGAATTGGTTTTTCAATAGATTTTTAATTGGTAGGGGAATAACTAATGAATAGAACAGTAAAGAATGAATTGATATTGCTTCTGATTTCTTTTTTCCTAGTCGCTTCGATAAGTACATCGCAAACAAAAAGAGAAAGCGAGCATCAAGCAGTTAAGGATTTTCTTAATCAGAAAACAAGTAAAGTTAGTGAGCGTGCCGCAGATCCCGCAGACGTTTCAAAACCGCAGATAAAAAAGCGGGGAAACAGCCTCAGCAAAACGCAAGGTATGCAGGATAGAAAATCCTATTTTATGAATGGTAACAAAATATCATCCGATATTTATAATTATGGCGGAATTGCGCCCGGTTACGGTTTGTTGAGAGGGATAAATAATTTTGTATGGAAAGATTTATCGTATGTGTTTCAATTCTGTCCAATTGTTGGAGCTGCCGTTAAAGATGAAGTAACAGGCAAAACAATTCATATAATTTCCGATGGATTAAACGATTACACAAGTCCGATGCTTCAAGAAATGAATGCAACCGGAGACACTCTTTGGCAGTGGCAGCCGCTTCCTGGTTATGCGGATGCAGATCAGCCCAGAATGGCTTCGAACCCTGCGCCCGATGACGACGGAGACGGTAAACCTGACAGTTGGCCTCGAAGCTGGTACAATCCCACTTTAGGCAGATACGTTTGGCCTGGATTTTTAACTCAGGATGCTACTAATGCAGATCTTGAAGTTTACTGGGCAATGGATGACAGGGAAAACACTGAGTTTAAATATTATCCGTTTGATAATGATAGAACGAGAAAGGGCTTAGGTCTGCAAGTTGATGGCAGAGCGTTTCAATGGAGCAATGCACTCGCTGAAAATACCATTTTCTTCGTCTACACAATAACCAATGTAAGCGATAAGGATTTGGATACCGTTTTCTTTGGAATTTACGGCGATCCCGATCTCGGCGGAGGCAGTCCCGAAAATAAAGACGATAACGGATATTTCGTACCGCCCTATTCCAACGATAGCGTGAATGTTGATAACATTCCGGTTTATGCAAGAAGCATGGTCTATTTTTGGGATCCGGATATGAAAGGCAATCTTAATATTCCACTCGGATATCTCGGCTGTAAATTCCTTGAAAGTCCTGGTAATGCAGAAAACGGTATTGATGATGACGGTGACGGCATGATTGATGAAACGCAGTATGATGGAATTGATAACGACGGCGACTGGAATGTTGATCTGCATGATCTTGGCGTTGACGGAATTGCAAATACTAATGATTTAGGCGAGGGAGACGGACTGCCGACAGCCGGTTTAAGATTGCCGGATGGTTCGCCCGATCCTCTTTATCCCGGCGAACCAAATTTTGAATTCACAGATCTTGATGAAGCTGACCAGATTGGATTAACTAGTTTTAATAGCTGGTCTTGGAGTGAAGATAAAATTTCCGATGATGAGTCAATGTGGAAACGTTCAATCCCGCGTAACTTCGGTGATATTCAACAGAATACAGATATCGTCTTTATATTCGGTTCAGGCTATATCTCGCTTAAAGCGGGTGAGACAAAGCGAATTTCGATGGCTTTGCTTTGCGGAGATGATTTGGATGATCTTTTGATTTCTGCAGAAACAGTTCAGACAATTTATAATCAAAATTATCAATTCTTTAAACCGCCGCTATTGCCTACTGTTCATGCAGTTCCCGGTGATAGAAAAGTTACCCTTTACTGGGACACAATGGCTGAGGAAAGTATTGATCCAATAACGGGCAAAGATTTTGAAGGCTATGTTATTTACAGAAGCACCGATCCTAGTTTTAGCGATATACAAACGATAACTGACGGAAAGGGAACGGGCTTCTTAAACGAACCGCTCAAAACTTCTGATGGATTTGAAGCAAAGTGGGATATTGATTTTAGGGATGAACCTTTTATTGACGCCAATAACAACGGTAAATACGATATCGGAGAGCAATTTACTGACTGGAACAACGATAAAAAGTGGACCGCCAATTTAGAAGACCCATGGAAAGGTTATCACCCAACCGAATATAAAGGAAGAGGAATACACTATTATCTTGGAAACAATTCGGGGCTGGTGCATTCCTTTGTAGATTCAAATAAAGTGGTAAACGGACAAACTTATTACTATGCAGTTGTCGCTTTCGATCACGGTGATTCAAATGGAATTCCGGTAACGGAGACAACTAAAAAAGTAACTGTCGACCCGATTACTTCGAGAATAATTTTAGATAAAAATACTGTTCAAGTTGTTCCTGGTCCACGCGCCGGAGGTTATATTGCTCCTTCAATTACAATGAACGATAACATTGCACATACTGCGGGCATCGGAACCGGTGTAATCAATTTCGAAATAATCAACGATCTTTTAATTCCCGATGGAGGCGATTATCAGCTTCAATTCAGCGATTCGCTATATTACAATGCGGCAAGAGTTAAGAATAAAAATTATTCTGTTCTTAGCACAACACTGTTTGAGGAATCGTTTTTTACATACGATACGAACTTTGCCCAATTAAAATATTCGAATATTTCCAAGGACAATTATCTTGAGGTGTTTACTGAACAGAACGGTATGCTTACACCGTATTTTGAAAATACAGATTATATAATTAATTACGAGCGCGGTTCAATCAGAAGAACAGGAACTTCAAGCATACCCAACAACAGTCAGGTGTTTATTAGATACCGGTATTACCCTGTTTATCAGAGCACGCTATTGAACGGCAACGATGCGAATCCTATGTTCGACGGTATTAAATTAAAAGTTGTGGATGAAACTGCGCTTGCCTGGGATAAGGATAATTCTACTTGGGTAGAAGGAAATTCTAATTTCGACTTTACAGCGAAGCTATCGTCAGTCGGTGCAAAAAAAGATTTGTATCCGGGTGATTACGAGATTCGTTTTTCTTCAACACCTATAGATTCTGCCATAACATTTAACAATAAAGTTCTAAAAATTTCCGTCAATTATAGCGTAACTGAAATTGCTCAAGGCGTTCCAAGAAAGATTATTACTTTTTTAAGTGAGAATCCTACAACAAGAGATAGTTCGTGGAGCTCGGGTGAAGAAATAATTTTCTTCAAACCCGGTTCAAAAGGAAACGTAACCGATACTTTAACTTGGGGCATTATTATTACGGCGCCAAAGGATTCTAATGTAACTCCGGTTAAACCTACCGATGGAGATGTTCTTTTAATTACTACAAAAAGACCGTTCGATAAAAAAGATGCGTTTTTACTTAAAACAAATGCGGGCACGCTTTCGAATAATCTCGCTAAATCTAAATTGGATAATATTTACGTTGTTCCAAATCCATACGTTGGTTACAGTATAATTGAACCGACGAATAAACTTCCCGGTCAATCAAGAGGCGAGAAAAGGATTTACTTCGAAAATCTGCCGGCAAAATGTACGATAAGAATCTACACTTTAACCGGTGATCCGGTTCAAACTCTCCATCACGATTCAGGGCAGGAACACGGACGACAGTTCTGGAATCTCTTAAACAAAGACGGCTTCGGAGTTTCATACGGGGTTTATTTTGCTCATATAGACGCTCCAGGCGTTGGAGAAAAAATAGTAAAATTTGCATTAATAAAATAAATGATGCTGTAGAAGAATCAGCAGGAGTTAATGATGAAACTTAAAATCACAATATATTTATTGCTCATAGCTTCGATATCGATGTTTGGTCAGAACATCACTAAATCCGGAACTACCGCGGCGCAATTTCTAAAAATTGGCGTTGGTTCTAGGGCGATTGGAATGGGCGGCGCTTTTACGGCAACAGCAGATGATTTTACAGCCTCCTATTGGAATCCGGCTGGGCTTGCCGCTAACAAATCTAACGAAGCATTTTTTAATCATTCTAATTGGATTATGGATGTTAGTTTTGATTACGCAGGATTCGCAACGTACATTCCAGATGTTGGAACAATAGGCGCGTTTGTAAGCATATTAAATTCTATTGATGGCATGTTAGTCCGTACGGAAGAAGAACCCGAAGGCACCGGCGAAAAATTCGATGCAGGCGCAATGGCAATCGGTTTAAGCTATGCCAGAAATCTTACGGATAGATTCTCAATCGGATTCAATGCAAAGTACATTCGCGAGTATATTTGGCACGAATCTGCAACTGGTTTTGCTTTGGATGTCGGCGCTCTTTACAAAATTAATATTTTGAATGAATTTAGAATTGCCGCAAGCATTTCAAACTTTGGCACGAAGATGAAACTTGACGGACGCGACATTATGGAAATTAAGCAAGTCGGCGAAGCCGGGCAGGGAAATCTAATTAACTCATTCATCGAATTAGAAGAATGGGATTTGCCGCTTCTGTTCAGATTTGGACTTGCTGCGGACGTTATAAAAACTGAGGATACCCGGTTAACTACTGCCATTGATGCCGTTCATCCGAATGATCATACCGAGTATTTAAATACGGGCGTTGAATATTCATGGAACGAAATACTATTCGCACGCGCCGGTTATACGTCATTATTCGAAGTCGATAGCGAGAAAGGTTATACTTTTGGGCTTGGCTTAAACTACAGAGTAATGCAATCTGTGCGGGTTATGATTGATTATGCTTACCAAGATATGGATAGACTCGGTTCGCTTCACTATCTATCATTTGGAATTAAATTTTAGTTCATACATCACTACATCTAACCTGCGAGCTAAATTCGCGGCTTAATTATTCACAAGTAATTTCGGTCAACATTTTCTAAGAGTAAGTCACATGAAAAAAATATTACTAAAATCATTATGTGTCACATTTTTTTTAATAAGTGCGTATGGCTGCTCTGCGGTCACAACTGTTGAAGAAAAACCGCCGCTTACTTTTTTGGAACTTTCCGATCTTTACATGCAAAAATTTGAAGCCGGTGATTTTGGTTTTGAAATTCCAGCTTATTCAAAGGTAGAAAGCGTTGATCAGGAACCTGAAAACAATTTAATTCGGATAAAGACTAATAAGAGATTCAGTTACAGAGAGTTTAGAGAAGATGATATTGCTAAAATCTATAATGAAACTAAAAAATTATTCGGTCCCGCTTTCAGCAATTACTCATTCCGCATTGAAACGATGAATTTTCCGATTGAAGAATTTGTGCCGAACTTTTACCGAAGCGATAAAAAGAAATACGACAAAAGGAGAATGCCCTTTGCAGTTCAAGATCGGCCGAACCCAGTGACGAAAAATGTGAGCAAACCAATTGAAATTACCAGCGGTCTAAACAATAGAAATATAGTTTTGTGGCATTCACATGGTTGGTATTATAATCATGAACTCGATAGATGGCTTTGGCAGAGAGCGCGTTTATTTCAAATGGTTGAAGACATAGGCACAATTTCTTTTACTCTGCCGTTTCTCGTTCCAATGCTGGAGAATGCCGGAGCAAATGTTTTTATTCCGCGAGAAAGAGATACGCAGCTTCATGAGATAATTATTGATGATTTTGATGAGAGTAAAAATTACGTTGAGTACAGCAGCGGAAATATTGGCTGGAAGAACGGAGAGGGCAAAGCTTTTTCTGTCGGCAGTCCGCCTTATGCAGAAAATTTCAATCCATTCGAATCCGGTTCTTACAGAACTATTAAAACAAGTAAAGAGGAAAATGCCAGAGCAGAATATATTCCTTTAATTCCGGAAACGGGTGAATATGCAGTTTATATTTCATACAAGTCGCAGCAAAACTCCGCCGATAATGTTAATTACACGGTTTATCACAGCGGTGGTAATACAACTTTTTTGGTTAATCAGCAAATCGGAGGAGGAACTTGGATTTATCTCGGTACTTTCAAATTCTATAATGGAAAGAACTCTGAAATTGGAAAAGTGGTTGTGTCAAATAAATTCACAGATGATGAGCATGCGATTACAACAGATGCAATTAAATTCGGCGGAGGAATGTGCAATGTTCTTAGGAACGGCGCTGTAAGCGGCAGACCGAAATATGTTGAAGGTTCACGCTACTGGCTGCAGTTTGCGGGAATGCCCGACACGTTGGTTTATAATTTGAATGAGAACAAAAAAGATTATAATGACGATTATCAGAGCCGGGGAGAGTACGCAAATTATTTAGCCGGAGCGCCTTTTGGACCTAATAAGGATAGAAGCAAAGGCTTGGGAATTCCGATTGATGTTTCTCTTTCATTTCATACAGATGCGGGAATTACTAAAAACGATACCGTAATCGGAACTCTTTCTATTTACAGCATTTTGGATGCGGACTCGAATTTAGTTTTCCCCGATGGAATGTCGCGCATTGCAAACAGGGATTTGGCTGATATTCTTCAAACACAGCTTGTTGATGATATACGCGCAAAGTACGATCCCGTTTGGAACCGCAGGCAATTAATGGAAGCTCAATACAGCGAAGCTGCGCGTCCCAATATGCCTTCTGTTTTGCTTGAACTTTTATCGCATCAGAATTTGTTGGATTGTAAGTTTATGCTTGACCCTAATTTTAGATTTGATGTTTCGAGGTCAATTTATAAATCGTTCTTAAAATTTATTTCCGCTCAAAATGGTTTTAATTTCACCGTGCAGCCATTGCCAATAACTCATCTCACGATTGAAAAAGCTGGTGCGAATTCTGTTAAAATATCATGGCAGCCTAAAAGCGACCCAGTGGAGCCAACGGCTGAACCAAGTTCATATATTCTTTACAAACGAATAAACAATAACGGATTCGATAACGGCACCGCTGTTGATAAAAATGAAATTGTAATTGACAATTTGAGTTCAGAAAATATTTACAGTTTCAAAGTAACGGCTGTGAACCCTGGCGGAGAAAGTTTTCCATCGGAAATTCTTTCCGTCCATTTGAATAAAAAAACTGAACCGATTCTAATTGTAAATGGATTTGACAGAGTTGCACCGCCGGCTTCTGTAAATACACCTGAGTTTGCAGGATTTCTTGACTTTGTGGATATGGGCGTGCCTTTCGGATATGATTTGAGTTACACCGGAAGTCAGCATAATTTTAATCCAAACTCACAATGGGCTACTGATGATATACCCGGACACGGCGCGAGTTATGCAGATCAAGAGACTAAAAAAATTGCGGGCAATACTTTTGACTTTTCCTTTATCCACGGTACGTCATTTAAAGAATTGGGTTATTCATTCGTTTCCGTTTCGGACGAATCCGTATTTGACGGTTTTATTGATTTGAATAAATACACGTTTGTTGATTTGATACTCGGCGAAGAGAAAAAAACTAAGTGGCAAAAACCAATAGCTGATACTCTCAACGGAATTCAATTCGAAGCATTCCCGGCAAAGTTTCAAGATATTCTGAAGAATTATTTTGCAAAAGGCGGTAAGTTATTTGTATCCGGAGCTTACGCTGCCAGCGATCTATTTTCCGGAACAAAAAAAGATTCGATGAATGTTAAATTCGCTAAAGATGTATTGAAATATAAACTTGATTCCGATCATGCTGTTAAGAACGGTAAAGTGATTGCAATCAATAAGTTTCTACCGGAGAATTTTGAGATTGAATTCAATACTGAATTAAATGATAAAATATATAAAGTGGAAGCGCCCGATGCCGTTGGTCCTGTTAAAGGCACTGGAAGCGAAACTCTGCTTAGATATAAGGAAAATTTATACAGCGCAGCTATTGGATATAACATGGATTATGGAGTTGTTGCATTCGGGTTCCCTTTTGAAACAGTAGTATCCGAAGCATCAAGAAATTTAATTATGAAAGCTGTATTGGACTATCTATCGATTAAATAAAAGGAAAGTGAATTGAAAGGTTTTTTTCTTCTATTATTTTTGAGCATTAATACTTTTTCCCAAAATGTTAAGTTGACTGAGCTAGTGAGCGATCATCAAAATTCTTCAGCTTTGAAAAATGCCCAATGGAGTGTTTACGCAGAGTACGCTGATAGTAGAAAAAGTATAATCGATCATAATTCCCAATTTGCTCTTGCTCCCGCCTCGGGTCTAAAATTATTTACTACTGCAGCGGCTTTGGAGTTGCTTGGTCCGGATTATAAGTTTTACACCAAACTTTTTACAAATGGAAAAATTAAAAGTGGAACTCTATTAGGAGACATTGTTTTGGTAGCAGGCGGCGATCCGACTTTTGGTTCAGATTTAGTCCCTGGTTCAAAATCTCTTAAGGATGTTATTTCTCTAATTACAGATGCAGTCTTCAATGCAGGTATAAAAAACATTAAAGGGAATATCGTTGTTCTCGATACTTTGTTCGACACATACAGAATACCCGGCGGATGGAATTGGATTGATATAGGCAATTATTACGGCGCTTCAATTACCGGCATGACCATCAATGATAATCTTTATCAATTGTTTTTTAAGCCGGGAAACAAAGTTACTGAGCTTGCTGAAGTATTACGAACTGAACCGGAGGTGCCTGGTTTAACTTTTACAAATTATATGAAAACGGGAAGAGTCGGTTCGGGCGATAACGGATATATTTATGCAGCTCCTTTTCAATTTAATGCAACGTTAAGAGGAACAATTCCTGCGGGCGTTGAGGAGTTTTCAATTAAAGGTGCAATTCCTGATCCGCCCTTGTTTGCCGCACAGTTGTTGAAATCTGAATTAGAAAAGAGCGGTATCAAAATCAGTGGTAATGCAGAAGTTATAAATTCAGACTATTCTTTGAGGGATGCCGGTTTAATTTATACTCATGAATCGCCGCCGGTAAAGGATATAGTTTTTATAGTGAACAAGAAAAGTTTTAATCTATACGCCGAACATTTACTGAGAGCGATTGCAACAAAGAACTCTAAAAAGGGTAGTTTCTATGAAGGCGCTGATATCATAAAAGAATTTCTTAAGAAGAACGGTATTACCACAGATGGGTTTGATTTGTCAGATGGAAGCGGTCTCTCAAGATCGAATACAATCACCACAAAAATGATGGTCGAGCTTTTAAATAAAATTAGGGCAAAAAAATATTTTAGCGATTTTTACAACTCACTTGGGATCGTTGGCGATACCAGCGATATTAGTTCTTATAGAAATATGGGAATAGGAACAGAGCTTGAAAGAAATGCTAGAATTAAATCCGGCGTTATTAACCGTGTTCGAGGTTATTCAGGTTATCTTCGTGATAAAAAGGAAAGATTAATTATTTTCTCTATGATTGCAAATAATTTCTCTGGGTCGGGTAGCGGGATAAGTAATATTCACAAGGAATTAATGATTGAATTGGCAAAATTGGGAAGCGGAGAATAAATGAAAAGAATAATTTTCGTAACAATTGTGTGCGGACTTACATTGACGATGTTCGCCCAGCAGAAAAAAATATATGAGATGAGTAATAGTGAAATTGACGTTATGCTGCGCGAACAAAGTAAAAAGCAGACGACAATCACAGAGAAAATGAATTATTATTCATCATTGTTCATTGGAATGCCGTATAATTTAACGTGTGCAGGTGACGGTCCTTACGCTTTGTTGGAAACTGAGCCAATGGTAAATTTTAAGCAGACAAACTGTATGTTGTATTGCGAGCATGTACTTGCACTTTCAATTTCCGACAGTTGGGATAATTTTTTTAATAATCTTCAACAGATAAGGTACAAAGACGGAATAATCGGGATGCGGACGAGAAATCATTATACTATGGCTGATTGGATGCCGGAAAATAATTGGCTTCTGGATGATGTATCTGGAATTGTTGGAGGTGAATTTAGTAAGCAAATCACCCGCACAATCTCTCATAAAAAATTCTTTGAAGGTAAGGGAATTGATGATTTGCGCTACGTGCTTCCTGATAGAGAAATTACAATCGACTATGTTGCTTTTGCAAGTATGAGCAAAGTTAAACAGAACATTAAAGATGGCGATATTGCGGCAATCCTTTTTGCGAAGCTTGATAACATCTTTTCTGCTCATATGATAATGATGATTGTTAAAGACGGTAAGTTAATTGTTCGTGAATCTTCGAATAGCAAGATGACTACTTTCGATACACCTTTTGACGAATGGCTGAAGAAGTATGAAAAGTCGGAAAAATATATGGGCATTTCGTTAATGCGCGTTAAAGATGAATTAAATGTTCCCGGTAAAATTATTCTGCCTTGGGAAATTGCAGGAATGAAATAAAATAAATTCTTAGTGTAACTTAGTGAAGAACTTGTGAACTTAGTGGTAAAAAAAAGAGAATTAACCGCGAAGGTAGCGAAGTTGAAAAAATATGCTGCAACCAAAACGCCAGCTTAATTTAACTCAGACTTCTTCAATTATTATTGGACAAGTAATCGGCTCGGGGATATTTATAAATGTTCCTATTGTCGCCCATATTGCCGGCAGTCCATTCATTGCCGTTCTAATCTGGTTTCTTGGCGGATTGATTTGGATTCCCCAAATCATGATTCTCGCAGAGATGGGAACAGCGTATCCCGATCAAGGCGGACCTTATCACTATATCCATAAAGCAGGCTCCCCGTTTTTAGCTTTCATGTACACGTGGACGGCTTTTCTTACAAGCGATACTCCCACTTTAACAATTATTGGTTTGCTCGCCGCGGACGCTCTTTCATATTTCTTTCCATCCTTGATTGATCCGCTGCAAGCAAAGATTTTTGCCGCTGTTATGATAATCGCTTTCTCTGCGCTTCAATATAGAAGCGTTAAAACGGGAAGCAACGTTCAAGTATTTCTCACGATCTCAAAACTGCTTCCATTAATAGCCGTTATTTTAATTGGAATATTTTTCTTGAATTCAGGTAATCTTTCGGGATTTTCAGTTTTTCAAACTGCAGAAGGCGAATCTATAAATTGGGGAATAATTACAGCGGGTATAGCGGCAACCGTTTGGGCTTATGCGGGATTCTTGAATATTTTATACACCGCAGGCGAAGTCAAAAATCCTACAAAGGTTTTACCAAAGGCGATGATCGGCTCGGTTTTATTTGTCATGGCTGCATATATACTTGTAAGTTTATTTACTTCTGCAATTGTTCCTTTCAACGAACTTATTGCTGTTGAAGAAGGAAAATTTATAAATCCATTTGCCTACCTGCCAAATATTTCGATTTATGCGGGAGCTTTATTTGCGGTAGCAGTTTTTATTTCTATGCTCGGTGTAATGAATTCATCAGTTATTACGCAGCCGCGCCTTCCTTTTGCAATGGCTAGAGATGGTCTATTCTTTAAAACATTCGGTCACCTTCATCCAAAATTTTTAACGCCGGACTATTCGATAATTATACAAGGAATATTTGCGATTGTCCTTTTTTCAATCGGGGATCTCGGAGACTTACTTGGTTACTTTACGCTTTCCTACGTACTGCAAAATTTATTAGTCTACGCATCAATCTTTTCATTAAGAAGAAAAACAGATTATAAACCGGTCTATAAATCTCCCGCTTGGATGTTCATGGCTGTATTTTCTGTGCTCGTTCAATTGTATCTTGCTTACGGTACAATTATGGCGTTTCCGCTTGGAGGATTATTGGCGTGCATTACATTAATTCTAACCGGTCTTCCATTCTATTTCTATTTTCAAAAGAGAAGAAAAGATGGAATGGTCTTTCAGAATACTGACGAACAATAATGATTTATTATAATGGTATGATATAAATTCCCGAAGTCTGCCGCACAATGTTGGGAATTTAGACTTCGGGAATTTGGAAACCCATAAATTATTTGAGTAGCAGTCCCGATATAAAGAATGCGGGATTACTTTCGCAGTAATAAATTACTTCAAAAGCAGCCCCGCTAAAAAGAATGCGGGACTGCATAATTTTATTTAAGCAGCAGCATCTTACGGCTTTGAGAGAATTCATTTACTTTTAGCGTGTATATGTAAACGCCGCTGGGTAACCCGCTGCCGTTAAATATTACCTCATGTTCACCCGCAGACATTGGCGCATCAACAAGAGTTTGAACTTCTCTGCCGAGGATATCATAAACTTC